>JACRQB010000295.1 GCA_016222925.1 Nitrospirota bacterium
CTTTCAGGAGTTGAAAAGGTTGAAGGAACGGATCCAACCACGACCTTGCAAGGTCTGGTGCAAAGCAAGAACGGTTGGTTTACCAATCTCACGGCCACACGGGAGAGGTCGATTACCTCGCCGACCGTACTCGGTGGGATCGTGTTCTACCCCACCTATGTGCCGCAGGATGATCTCTGTATCTCGGCCGGTGACGGGTATCTCTACGGTCTGTTTTATCAAACTGGGAGTGCCATGAGCACCCCTGTCCTAGGGACCTCCGCATCGGGGAGCAGTACGATGGCGAATGCGAAGGTCGATATCGGCCAGGGCACGGGAATGCTTTCGGTCATGGCTGTTCACATCGGTGCTCAAGGATGGGGCACTGGTGGTGCTGGGACTGGTGGAAGTGGGTGTCAGTCAGGCATTACAGGAATGATGCAATCGAGTGCGGGATTGACCAACACGATTTGCACGAACCCTGGATCTGTCACTAGCCGGTTTATCGCTTGGATCAATCTGCGCGAGTAAACGAGTGCAAAATAGAGGGATACAAACATCCTGTGACCCGTGCGGCTGTTCTTCTCAAGCATGTTTGAGAAGAACAGCCGTGCAGTCACATTCGTGGAAACGATCACGGAGAGGGATAGAGTCAGTCTGTGTTCTGTTAACGATCATTTCTCTGCCCCTCCCTGGCTGCACATCACGCTCCAGTGAACCTCCAAAATCTAATCAGCCGCCGGTCATTCACTCCATTGTCTTGGGGCCAACCCCGTTCGATCGACAAACAGATCTCATCGCGCAGGTCAACACACATGATCCGGACAATGACACCGTCCAAGTTCGGTATCACTGGTATCTGAACGATCAGGTCGTCGACGGTGAGAAAAGCCCAACTCTTTCGTCTTCTCTGCTCAAGCGAGGGGACCGAGTTCATTTGGAAGCGGTGCCGTTTGATGGAAAGGTTGCCGGGGCTAGCCGAAAATCTGAACCCATTAGGGTGGATAATACTCCTCCGTCGATTGCTCAGGTCGGCATTGGCTTGAAATCGGACGAACGAGGAGATCGTCTTCAAGCATTGGTGGACGCCTCGGATCATGATCAAGACATCCCACAGTTTCTGTATCGATGGACCAAGAACGGACGCGTCGTGAAAGAGGGTGAAGAAAATTTTCTCGAACTCACTGAGGTCAGACCGCAGGATCTCGTCGTGGTTGACGTCAGGCCGCGCGACCAGCACGCTGCCGGAAAGGTGTCACGCTCGGATCCCTACACGGTTGGGAATAACGCACCCCAAATCGTCTCATCTCCACCAACGTCCATCGATCGCAATCGATATGAATATGCAGTGAAAGCTGTAGATTCAGATTCCGACTCGGTGAACTTCCAGCTCGATGTGGCCCCGCCCGGTATGGCTATCGATAGAACGACGGGTCACATTGTGTGGGATATCGGACATGTGAAACCGGGAGTGCATCGGGTGAAGATTGTCGCGACGGATGAACAAGGAGGGTTTTCCTTTCAAGAGTTCGAGCTGACGGTCGCATCCACTGAAACGTCCAAACCAGAGTCTTAGCCTACGATGTGCTTCGGTATTTCCTGTGCTTGTCTCGACTTTTCTTAGTCTGTTACAATCCCGCCATCATAAAGGAGGGAGACCACCCCAGACTCGTGCGCAAACTCAAACTACGAGAAGGCACCAATACCGCTGTCTTGTTCGGTCACCATGACCGGCATCTCAAGCTGATCGAAGACGAGTTGGGTGTTCGACTCTCTGCCCGCGGGGAAGAACTCACGCTGGATGGTCTTCCTGAGTCTGTTCGTCAAGCAGAGCGCATCCTCGTTGAACTTGCCTCTCTGACCAACCAAGGGATATCACTCCAAACTGAAGATGTCACCCATGCGCTCAGCGCATTGCGCCGAACCCCCGAGGCGTCGCTCAAGGACGTGCTCGGCGAGTCGGCCATGATCGTGACGAACAAACGGTTTGTCGGTCCCAAGTCGCCCACGCAGAAGGTCTACATCGAAGCAATCGAGCAGCACGATATTGTCATCGCCATCGGACCGGCTGGAACGGGAAAGACCTATCTCGCCATGGCCATGGCGATCAGCGCGTTGATGAATAAAGAGGTGAGCCGGATTATTCTTGCGCGGCCGGCTGTTGAGGCGGGGGAAAAACTCGGGTTCCTGCCCGGCGATATCTATGAGAAAGTGAATCCCTATCTGCGGCCGCTCTATGACGCGCTGTTCGACATGATGGATATGGAGCGAGCGAACCGCTTGATCGAACGGGGAGATATTGAAATCGCCCCCCTGGCGTTTATGCGCGGGAGAACGCTCAATGATTCGTTTGTCATTCTAGACGAAGCACAAAATGCTACGGCAGAACAGATGAAGATGTTTCTCACTAGGCTGGGCTTCCATTCCAAAGTGGTCGTGACCGGCGACATCACGCAAGTTGATTTACCGAGCGATCGGGTGTCCGGCCTCATTCAGGTGAAGGAGATTCTCCACGATATTGAGGGAATTGGGTTCGTGTACTTCGACGAAAAGGATGTGGTCAGGCATCGTCTGGTTCAAGAAATTATCAAGGCCTATGATCGGCACCAGCCGGTACACGGCAGTGATGTTCGGCATGTTCGAGGGCAGGTCTCGTCGCAACAGCGTCCATCGTCCAATCCCCGTAAGTCGCCTGCGTCCGGCTCGTCGCCTGGCGATCTACCCAGCAGTTCTCATTGATGGCAGTCTATCTTCGCGTGCGTCTCACGCGGTTCGCCGTCAGAGAAATCACACTGGCTCATGTAGCCGAACGTCTCTTATCGGCAGTTGGAGAGTCTCGGTCGGAATTGAGCCTGGAGTTGATTGGAGATAGACGTATGCGACGTCTGAACCGTGAGTATCGCAAGAAGGATCGACCAACTGATGTCCTGGCTTTTCCCATTCGTGAGGCTATGATGCCTCACGGTGTGCGTCCTGTCACTCATATGCTCGGGGATGTTGTGATTTCGTTACCGACTGCCGTTCGCCAAGCAAAGGAAGCCGGACGATCGATCGACGATGAGCTGACGATGTTGTTGGTCCATGGGGTGCTCCATCTCTGTGGATACGATCATGAACGTAATCCACGAGAGGCGGCGCGAATGGCGCGTCGTGAGCGAGCGGTGCTTCAGCGGATTTCACCTGTGCCGAGCATGGTCACGTTTCGTACTACACGGCAAATAAGGAGTCGTTGACGATGGGATGGTTTCAACGGCTGAGCGAAGGGCTCGGCAGAACACGCCATGTCGTGCAGCAGTCCCTGGATCGTTTCCTCGGACGTGCACCGGACGAAGAACTCCTTGAAGAACTGGAGGCGGCGCTGCTCGCTGCCGATCTTGGAGCCAACGCCGTCGATCGTTTGATGCGGCAGGTCAGGGAAGAGACGCGGGGTGTGGACGCACAAACTTCGGAAGGGATTCAGAATGTCTTAAGTCGGTCACTCTATAGCATTCTGAAAACCGTATCAGGCCCTACGATCGATCAGCTGGTCACCGAAGGCCCTAAACCGTTTGTTACCCTTGTCGTTGGAGTCAATGGCGTGGGGAAAACAACTACTATCGCCAAAATCGCTCAGCGGATGATACAGGCCGGGCGACGACCTCTCCTTGTGGCAGGAGATACCTTTCGTGCCGCTGCCATTGATCAACTTCAAGTTTGGGGGGATCGAGTCGGAGTGGAAGTGATTCGCCAACGTCACGGTGCCGATCCGGCTGCTGTGGCTTTCGACGGTGTCGTTGCAGCCAAAGCCAGGATGGTGGACATGGTCCTTATCGATACGGCGGGTCGCTTGCACACCAAGTCCAATCTGATGGACGAGCTACGGAAAGTGAAACGGGTGATCGCTCAGGAGTTACCCGGTGCGCCACACGAGGTGCTGTTGGTCCTGGATGCCACGGTCGGACAGAACGCACTAGCTCAGGCCCGTCAATTTCACGAGGCCGTTGGGCTCACAGGACTTGCGCTGACGAAGCTCGATGGGACGACGTCTCGCTCATAAACCACGCATTTTCTTCTCATTGTTCATAGCCTCGTGCTACTCTCTTTTCACGGGGTACAATACCTCAGGTTGAGGAGGGTCTGCAGCGATGATCAAAGTCTTAATCGTGGACGATGATCAGATGAATTGCGATCTATTGCAGAACGTGCTCACCCGGCACGGGTGTCACGTTATTTCAACAACCAGTGGGCGAGAAGGTCTTGGTCTATTCCGCACACACAATCCACGAGTTACCCTGCTAGATCTCCGTATGGCGGAGATGGACGGTCTGACTGTTTTAAAGGAAATCCGGGCCATCGACCCTCATGCTCCGGTGATTATCCTGGGTGGTGGAGCCACCGAAAGTCAGGAGAATCAAGCTCGAGCTCTCCGAGCCACGGATTTTATTAGAAAAGGATTGTCGCTGGACGTCCTCGTCGAAGCCGTTACTCGACTCTCACAGTTACCTGTGCCGTCAGCGACCACGCAACTTCCTCTTGGCAACGGGAATGTCATCGAGCAGATCGATGAATCGGTCTTGGTCGTCGACGACGAGCCGCTCCTGTGCGATCTCTTGGTCCGGTTTCTCACTCTGCGCGGGTATCGGGCGTTTGGCGTCAAAGATGGCGACGAGGCTCTGCGAATAGTCGAAGAGATGCCTCCCGATGCGATCGTGCTCGACCTGATCATGCCTGGAATGCCGGGGATTGAAGTACTTCGCGCCCTGCGTGACAGGAACTATTCAGGTGGTGTCATCATCATGACGGGAAGTCACAATGAGGAGTTGCTTGGAGAAGCGTGGAGTCTAGTGCCTCAGGAGATCCTTATCAAACCAGTCGATCTTGAACGCCTCTTAACCGCGATCCAGCTTGTACTCGTCTGCCGCGAGTGCTAAAACGCTTCCTGATGTCCATCAGGAAATGTGTCCTTCGCTCTTGTCTCATCGGTCTGCTGGCGACCTCCATCGTACACACGTGGTGTCTTTCAGCTCTGCCTGCCCAGGAGAATGTCACCAACGTTCATCACACCCTCTTCGTTGAGATGATTCCCGCAGCACATGAGGTTGTGGCGAGCGATCAGGTCGAACTAGAAGTGAATTCACAGGTCACGTCGGTCACGTTCACGCTTGCCCATACGCTGCATGTCGAGTCTATTGCGATGCGAACGCACTTGGTTTCGGGTGGGCAGGGAGGCCGGGATGAAGTCGTCCCGTTCATGATAGTGCGTCCTCCTGAGACCACGGCCCAACGCATTGTCGTCTCTCTTCCTAAAGACCATGGCCGGAGAGTGACATTGGTCCTGAGTTATCGGGGTCAGATCAATGACCCTCCCAGAGAACCGCGCCACTTGAGATTCGTGACCCCCAGCGAGACAGCGGGACATATCGGTGTGGAAGGTGTGTACTTGAGCGGTGAGAGCCAATGGTACCCCGATGTTATCGGCTCCTTCAGTACCTATCGAGTGACGGTTCAGATTCCACAGGGCTGGACGGTGGTGGCATCGGGCCGTAAGGAAGGCGAGACGACGAACGCGGGAAAGACCTCCTCAATCTGGGTGGCTCAGGACAAGTCTGAGGCGTTCACACTCGTTGCCAACAAGTTTGTGACGACATCGCGGGAATGGAAAAGTCCGACAGGCCAGCGGGTCGAACTCCAGACCCATTTCTTGCCCGACAATGCTGGCTTGGCGGATGAGTATCTCGAGGCGACTGCAAAGTATCTCGACGCGTATGTCAGGATCCTCGGGGACTATCCATTCGACAAATTTGCAGTGGTCGAGAATTTCTTTGCGAGCGGTCTTGGGCTCCCGTCGTTCACCCTCCTCGGCAGCGGCAGCATCAAGCGACACTATATCCAACCCTATGCCTTGGGTCACGAGATCGTCCATTCATGGATCGGCAATTCGGTGTTCAATCGCGACGATCATGGGAACTGGGTCGAAGGCATGACGACCTACTTGGCGAATTAC
>JACRQB010000025.1 GCA_016222925.1 Nitrospirota bacterium
GCCTGGGGCCTGTGGGCCCTGTTTCAAGTTCCGCTGGATGCTATTCCAGACCTTTCGGACGTTCAGGTAATCGTCTATACCGAATGGCAGGGGCGGAGCCCGACCATCATTGAAGATCAGATCACGTACCCGGTCGTGACCTCTCTGCTCGCTGGACCCGGGGTCAAACGGGTTCGCGGAGTATCGGAATACGGTGTTTCCTACGTTTATGTGATCTTTGAAGACCGCACCGATCTCTACTGGGCAAGAAGTCGTGTCCTCGAATATCTCCAGAAGCTCACCGGCAAATTGCCGATAGGTGTCACGCCGACACTGGGACCGGATGCGACCGGTGTCGGGTGGGTCTATCAGTACGCGTTGGTAGACGAGTCCGGAACGAGCGATCTGGCACAGCTCCGGAGCCTTCAGGACTGGTATCTACGTTACCAACTGGAGAGTGTCCCCGGTGTGGCAGAAGTGTCGGCAATCGGTGGATTTGTCAAACAATACCAGATCGAAGTGGACCCCAATACATTAGCGGCTTATCAGCTGCCGATTCAGAAGATCATCGAAGCCGTCCGCAACAGCAATGCGGAGGTGAGCGGTCGTGTGTTGGAAATGGCCGGCACGGAATACGTGATTCGAGGGCGCGGGTACCTGCGCTCGATTGAGGATATTGAATTGATTCCCGTCGGGACTGATGGCCGCGGCACGCCTATCTTGATTCGAGATATCGCCCATGTCCAAGTCGGACCGGACCAGCGTCGAGGCATCGCCGAGTTAGACGGCAAGGGCCAGACGGTGGGCGGCATCGTCGAGAACGCACTCGCTGTGATCGAGCGGATCAAGGCTCGGCTGGACGAGATCACACCAGCGCTGCCCCAAGGTGTGCGTATCATTCCTACCTATGACCGATCGGATCTCATTCATCGGGCCATTGCCGTGCTCCGCGAGAAGCTTGTGGAAGAAAGTGTCATCGTCAGTCTGGTCGTCGTGCTGTTTCTGTTCCATCTACGCAGTGCGTTGGTGGCTATCCTCATTCTGCCCGTGGCGGTACTGCTCGCCTTTATCCCAATGGCCTACTTGAAGATCACGTCCAACATCATGTCGCTCGGTGGAATTGCCATCGCCATCGGCGCGATGGTCGATGCCGCCATTGTGATGGCGGAGAACGCACACAAGCACCTCGAACATTATCCAACCACTCCTCGGACCGAGGTCATCATCGGCGCGGCCAAAGAAGTCGGTCGACCCCTGTTCGTTTCTTTGCTGGTGATTACCGTGTCTTTCCTGCCGATCTTCACGCTGGAAGCACAGGAAGGACGGCTATTTACGCCGCTGGCCTATACCAAGACATTTGCGATGCTCTTTGCCGCCGCGCTCTCAGTGACCTTGGCGCCCGTGCTGATGGTGCTGTTGATTCGCGGGAAGGTTCGACCTGAAGCCAAGAATCCCTTGAACCGGTGGCTCATTGCTCTGTATCGACCCCTCCTCTCGGGCGCGCTGCGCGTGCGGTGGGTGACACTCGGGCTGGCAGTGGCAGCAGTCGGACTCACGGTGCCGGTATTCTTCCGACTCGGCGCGGAATTCATGCCGCCGTTGAATGAGGGCACGATCCTCTACATGCCGACCACTGTGCCCGGCCTTTCTCTTCCTGAAACGGCGAAGGTCTTGCAAGTCCAGGATCAGTTGCTCACGACCTTCCCGGAAGTGGAACGTGTGTTCGGCAAGATGGGGAAGGCTCCGACGGCGACCGACCCGGCTTTCGTGGGAATGGCTGAGATCACGGTCACACTCAAACCGGAAACACAATGGCGATCAGGAATGACCTGGGACCGGCTGCTGGACGAGATGGATGCCACACTGCGCATCCCAGGTTTCCCGAATATCTGGTGGATGCCGATCCAGACCCGCACCGAGATGATCACGACTGGCGTCAGGAGTCCGGTCGGAATCAAGGTGTTGGGGCCGGATCTCAAGACGATCGAGCGAATCGGCGTCGAGATCGAGCAGGCCTTGGCGACCGTGCCCGGCACGAAGAGCGCCTTTGCCGAACGGCTCAATGAAGGGTACTACCTGGATCTGATCGTAAACCGGCGCGAGGCGGCCCGCTACGGCCTGACGGTGGGCGACGTGCAAGCGGTGATCACGTCAGCCATCGGGGGAGAAACGGTGACGACCACAGTGGAGGGGCGGGAACGGTATCCGGTGAACGTCCGCTATAAGCGTGAGCTGCGCGATGACCCGGATCGACTCAAACGGGTGCTGATTCCCACGCCGAGCGGCGCGCAGATCCCACTCGGGCAAATCGCGGAGATGGTGATCACGCAGGGGCCGCCATCGATTGCCGATGAGGCCGGGGCGCTGGCCGGTCTAGTGTCGATCGCGGTCAGTGGGCGCGACCTGCGCGGCTATGTCCAAGACGCCCAACGAGCGGTCCGAGAGCGAGTCAAGCTACCTGCTGGGTACCGGCTGATCTGGACCGGTCAATACGAACATCTGGTACGAGCAGAAGGGCGGTTAAAGCTGATCGTCCCTGTGACCCTCGCCGTGATTCTGCTGCTCCTGTACCTCAATTTTCGATCGCTTGCGAAATCGTTGATCGTGCTGCTGTCTGTCCCGTTCGCTGCAATCGGGGCGATCTGGTATCTCCACTATCTGGGGTACAACCTCAGCGTGGCAGTATGGGTGGGGATGATTGCGCTGGCCGGAGTCGCGGCG
>JACRQB010000026.1 GCA_016222925.1 Nitrospirota bacterium
GCTTCGGCATAGAATCGTTGGAGATGCCGCTGCTGGCACTCCCGTACACCGGCAATGAGTTCTGCGTAGGGCGCATACTTACGATAGATGATCTCGGTTGTGCGCCGATAAGTATCCTTGGTCCCGCTGGTCATGGAACTACCGTCGCCCCGCCAGGTGAACTCCGCCGTCGTCACAGGCAGGTGCTTGAACGGAAACCGGGTCGCCATTCTGATCCAAAGATCCCAATCCTCGTGCGCGAACAGCGATTCGTCGAAGCCCCCCACGTCGTCCACACATTGCCGCGCATGCATGACACACAACACGGGAAAATAGTTACTGACCAGGAGATCGGCCGGACTAAACTCATTCGAGTACGGCACATCGCGAGCGGTCTCGACATACTGGCCGTCGATCTCCCGTTCATGCACGCGCCACGCATCGGTGTAGGCCACGCGGCATTCGTGGCGATCGAGATACGCAACCAGCGTTTCCAGATGATTCGGGAGATACCGGTCATCATCGTCAAGATAGGCCACATACGTGCCCTTCGCCACGCGCAGTCCGCTGTTGCGCGCTGCGGCCAACCCACGGTTTCGATCATGGCAGATAGTCGTGATGCGAGATCGATCAGCGCAAGCGGCGATGATGGACTGCACCTCGCAGCCGAAGTCGTTCACCACAATAACTTCGAAGTCCTGATATGTTTGCGCGGCCAGACTGGCGAGCGCTGTTCTCAGACGCTCCGGTCGGTTGTATGTCGGCACGATGACGGACACTTTCGGGACGCGTGTAAAAGGAATGGCCGCTGGGTCGGCGGTTCGCTGGCAAGCCCACACTTGATAGATCGGGATCAGATTCATGGAACGTACGTCGGCCGGGGTCGGAGCCGGTATGTATCGAAGATTCGGTACTTCGACATGAATGCGCTCGAGCCCCGATTCTGTGAACCCCTCTCCTGTCAGCAATGTGCGTAGTTGCTCTTCGGTAACCCAGTCTTCAACCGGCTGATTCGGCGGCGCAATCGTCTTCCACTGTTCCCACATTTCGCCTCGCGGAGTCGTGAGAATGAGATAGCCCTCAGGCTTGAGGAGCTGAGCCAGCTGCGCCAAAAACTTTTCCTTTTGCCCATGCGGGACATGCTCGATGACTTCGGACGTAAGCACCACGTCATAGGGCGAAAAATCTGAACGGGCCAAGACACTATCCGCCATGCCCGCTTCGAACCTGAGGTGAGGGAACAGCTTGCGCGCGTGCTCGACGACGCCGGCAACCGGCTCGACGCCTTCACAGGTCCCGTACATTGTGGCGAGATGGGTCAGCCAGCCACGCCCGCAGCCGATGTCCAACATTCTCAGCCGCTTGTTCGGCTCCTGCTGGCGTACGCGGCGAAGGATGTACTCCAGGAAGGCCGCGATCTTGCTCCACCGTGCCGCTTCGTCGGCATTCGGATGGGGTGTAGACCACGCCGGAGCATTGACAAACAGGTTCACATAAAACGCGTCTGAATTCATGCCCCCTCCGTTGGTCTGCTTCGCCACATCACGTATCGACAGCCCGCTGCCGGCGGATGTCGTCCCGCCGAATTCCGGCTCGACTCGACCTAATTGTGTCGCGAACGCCTTCCGTTGCGCAGTCGTACGCTCAATCACGTCGGGTGGCATCATATAAGATCTGGTCAGGTGCCCCGTTTCGATCAGTTCTATCCATCCCTCCAGCACAACAGACCATTGACGGCAGACTTTCCAGTGCGCGTAGCCCGTTTCACCGAGTGCTCGGCGCAATGCCGGTTCTCGCATCAGCAGTTTGACAGCCCGTTGGAAGTCGACTAAGGGAATCACCGCGCCGCCGGCTTGTTCATGCGCGGCATCGCATTCGGGCGTTGCCATCCACGGCAATCGATGGCTCATCGCTTCAAGAATGCACAGTGGAGAAGCCTCCGCATGCGAGGGCACCACCAGGACATTCGCCGCCTGCATGGCTGCGGCAACGCCCTCGGACGAAAGCCCTGGAATATAGAGCACCTCCGGCCTGTCTGCCAGCACCCGCCGAACTTGGGCGACATACTCCGCGTTGTCTGTCGGGTAACCGACTAAAACGAGTTTCGCCCCTTGCGGCACGGATGCAAATACATCAAGCAGCCCCACGTGGTTCTTGACTGGATAGAGGTTTGCGACATGGAGGATGACGAACGCGTCTGGCTCAATTCCGTGCTCCGTCCGAAACTCTCCGCTGGGTTGCCACACCTCGACGCCGTTGGGCAGATAGGTGGTTTTCAGTCCATGTTGAGCGAAGAAGGAGACGTCGCAGCCTTGCTCCGACAACACCACTAATTGATGTGCATGAGCCGCGAGCCGAACTACCAGGTCTTTGGCGTAACTCATGCTGGACGACAACAGTTCGCAGATTTCTTTATTCATCGTCGGCTGAAAGATGAGCCTGGTCTTGTCCGGCAACGGACCAGGCATCGCCCCATAGAACAGAGGGTTGACCGGTGCACCCAACATCAGACAGGCGTCGTATCGACCGGAGGCGATCAGCCGTCCCACTTCCAGCGCGCAAACATGGATAGATCCTTCCTGGCGATCATGGGGAGACAACGTGATGATCGTAAGTCCTCTGTGCGTCGTTGTGTGACGCTCGGCATGTGGGTAGGTGGCGATATCGACACGGTACCCATGGTCCAACAGCCCAACGCCCAGCTCTTCCGCGACACGCTCCACGCCTCCGACCGATGGCCAAAAATGCGGCGTGACAATCAGTGCTGATTTGGCTCCTACTCCGTTCTCCTGCTTCGTGGCACAGTCCATAATCATGCGCGCCGGATTCTGATCACCCTCTGGCTTCCACTGCACATGCTCAAACTGGATCGGCCCATGCGCTGGTGGCGACATTTGCCTCCCCGCGGTATACGATTGGGTCAACGGTGGATTCCCCAGAAGCAACCGCCTGAACACATCAAGTTCCACGAGGTTGTAGAGACGGGCGTCCTTCTCGCGGTCGACCGCCAGGGGGGCGTTAATGATACCGTGCGCCGCGCCCAACAACGCAAAAAGCTGGAGCGGATCGCCTGTTTGGCGAAAGGAGTCCGCCTTACGGCAGATATCGGACGTCAGGACGTTCCATTGCCGGATATCCTTCTCGTACATGGTCTTGTAGCGCCGGTAGATGCTTTCGGCCGTATAGGACGTACCATGGCGGCCCTTGACGTCCGGATGGAGGATCCATTTGATGCCGTGACGGCCCATCTGCTCCAAAAGGTCCATCTCGCTCGCTTTGACGTCTTGGAACATGAGTGACTGCATGAGTGCCGTTCGATAGATCTTGACTCCTTGGATTGGACAATCACGATCATCGTCAAACAGGTGGAAACAAATCATGCCCACGTCGTCAGGTGCAGCCGCCATTACCGTCTCCATTGAGGCGACAGCATCCGACTGCAGAATCATGTCTTCGTCCACTTGGATGAAATAATCGGTCTGGCAATCCCTGATCATTCGTTGAGCCGCCGTACTGAAGGGGCAGACGTTTCGAATGATCTCTAGCTTGAACGTCGTACCCTGCTGCACATCCAACGCCGCTTTGCATGCCGGAAAGACTGGATCATCTACCGTCAGTACAAAGACCGTAGTCACGGACTGGATCTCTTGTCTGGATAAATTAGTGGTTGGCTGGACCAACGGTTGAGACACACCTGTATCCGGTACAACAGTCTCCCCGGTGTCGTGACGAGCCTCCAGCGGCTGTGTAGTTTCAATCCAATCCAACCACTGCCGTGCACGAACTTCAGCCGTATGCGATTTCAGCAGTTCCGCTCGAGCAGCCATGGCAATGTCCCTAGCGTAAGTAACATCGCGGGAAATCCGTTCCACATGTTCCTTCAAGCCTGCGGGACGATCCTTGGGGTAAAGCAGAATTTCCCGACCATTCTTGAATAGCTGATGCGTACGAGACCGATTGGGAATCTCCCAGGAGATCACGGGACGACCCGCAGCCATCGATTCCACGACACGTCCTGCATAGGATTGAAACAAGCTAGGAAGATTGACAATGGCACTCCATGTCTTCAGGCTGGCCAACCAGTTGGCGAAGATGACCTCGCGCAAGCGGCGCCAAAGCTCCACATACTCCGTGAGTGCAGCCGGATTAGGCCGCCACCCTGACTGGAACCGCTCAGCCATCTGCTGATGCAATGTATTGAAGAGCTGGGGAAACTCTGTCGCCGCTTCTGCGGACGGCGGATGGATCAGCAAGTCCTTCAACCCGGGCATCGCCAACCACGCCTTTCGCTCTCCATAGAGTTCTCCATAGAATGCCGCCTCACGGCGCGACGGACGCTCGATGGTCTCTGTTATGAATCGCGACGGCACTGCTGATGGCCAGAATAAAGCCGGAACCAGGCCGGATTGCTTGAATACGTCCGCATCGCGCTCATCCGCTGTCAACACATGCGTCATATGCCGAATCTGACCTTTGACAAAAGCGGCGCGATCTCGCAAGTGTGGCCAGCGGCGACAGTCTTCTTCGCTGTACTCCAAGGACTCCATGATCAGGCCGACCCGCACCGGCGCCAACTCGGCAACCCATTCAAGAAACGCATCCGAGTATCGATTGTGAACCAGCCATACCCAGACCTGGTCAAAGCGTTGGCCAGCCAACAGTTGTTTCGCATGATGAAGCCAGGACAACGGCGAACTATCAGGAACACCTGAAAGTGCCGGAAGTGTCACACAGTCGCACCCATTGGCCCGCAGGCCATCCTCAACCGCAAAGTTACCAAGATAGGACCAGGCTTTTGCCTGTGCCCACGTGCCAAATTCCAATTGCACTAATAAAATCTTTGGATTACCCACTCGATCCTCTTGCCCTATTCCAAGCTCCCTCTGCATCACGCTGCCAGCTTGTGCCGCAGGGTACCAACTAATCGATCAAACTCGACCAGGGCTGGATGGAATTGGAATTGCCCTCGACAGCGATCATAGTACGCCACGGCTGCATGGTATGATTTCTGTTCACACATGGTTACCATGCGATCCAAGAACGCTTGCACTTCCTCAGAAGCATTGTGGAATTGAGGGAGCTCATCACCGCTACTTGCCACACCCGTAGGCTGACCTATAGGTCGTGCCTCGTCGTGTGGATCCGTTTCAATCGGCAGAAGCAGCCCTTGGTCCTTTCCAACTGGCACATTGAGACGGATGCGCTTACAGCAATGTTCGCAACCCGTAATGATCTGCAGTCCGTGCGTGGGCACTCGATCGGGTTCCGTCAATTCGATATATGAGAAGCTTTTATTGCAGTGCGGGCACTCGGCAAACAGCTCCCAAAATTGTCGGCCGCTATTCACCGTCATGCGATTCTGCAGAGCGCGCCGGATGATACGCGTGACATCCACTGTCTTACAGAGCGGCAGACTATCGAACGCCACAATGGCCCGCAAATACCCGATCCATTGAGCATCGGGCATTTGTGTCATGTTGAACACTTTCTGATCGATCGTTTGATAGAACACCAACTTGTCTGGCATCAGACCCATGTCCTGACAGACACCGTACAAGGCACTGCCGGGATACGGTTGGATGCCGCTCATAAAACAATGAATGTCCGAGCAATGGTCTCGGTAAAACGTCAAGGTTTCAGAAATGGTCTCCGGCGTTTCGGCCGGGTCGCCGAAGATGAAGTTGCCTCCGAATCCAATTTGTGCCTGATCCGCCATCGCGATGGCTTCCGCATACTGCTCAGGCTGCGTGCCCTTTTTCATACTCTTCAGCACCCGCTTGCTGGCACTTTCAAGACCATAACTGAAGTATGAACACCCTGCCTCCTTGGCCAACATGAGGCTTTCAAGATTGAGCCTGGCATTCGCGTGCGTTTGAAACATCCAATTAAAATCCCATCCGTATCGTCTACGATACTCCATCAGAGAATCAAGAAGAATGAGGATGTTGAACTGATACCGGTCATAGAGTTGCTTGATCTCTTCCATGACATTTTCCGTGGTGCGAGCTCGGTACTTCGCTCGTCCCCCATGCCCGTGCAGACAGAATGTGCAGGCGAATGGACATTCCCGCGCCGTTACGATAGGCATAATTCGAGGATCCTTGCGGTAAAAGCGATACAGAGGACGCGCAGCCATCGAAGCTTCCAGCATTCCCTCAATGTCAAACATGGAATAGTCAGGAAAAGGCTGCTCGTTTAAATCTCGTCCGAATTTGAGATTTTTTTCTGTAAACGTTAACCGTCCGTCCGTCTGATAGCAGAGATTCGGGATGGCTTCGAGAGCGCCGCGCCCTTCGAGGACTTCCGCCAGCATCACGACCGTGTCATCGGCTTCTCCTGCCAGTGAATAGTCGGGTTTAAGGGTTGAGTGAATGAACTCCTGATCGTAGGTGATGACCGAGCCCCCCATGATCACTGGCACGGATGGCGCATAATGGCGAATAATATGCAATGCGTCATGGAGGAACCGAAAATCGGTACAGAGGGTTGGGGTTGCATCCGAACACTTGGTGCCCAGCAGCCTTCAAGCTCGCCGCGATATAGGCAAATCCACTTGCAAAGTCGCATGGTGCCAAAAACGACGGGTACTGGGTCGTATAGCGGTATGTTGGGGGTATCAGCAACACTTTCATCGTGCACCTCTTGCCATCGGAAGCATACGGAGCAGGCTCGTAACCGAACTCCTGCGTATCCTGGTTTGATGGTTGCAATCCCCGATGTCGTGTTGGAAAACAGGCTTCCGTGGAACCGACACCTCCCTATCGGCGCGCAACACAGTGGGACTGATGGGCATGTGGGCCACTCCTCTCACTGTCTACCTATCAAGTTGTGTGCCAGACGTACCGTGGTGAATGCTTGAGGATTTTGGTAAAAGCGGAGTATTGAATCAGGAACGCGGCCTCCGACGGCAAGTTTTGCCGCGCATCAGGGGAAGGAAGTGCCCTATGGAAGTGTGTCTCGGCTTATTAGTGAGGTCAAGCTCTGTCTACTCTTGAAATGTCGGCATGGATTTCTGCGCCGTCCACTGTTCTATGGCCTGCCGAACCGATCCGCCCCATCCGCGATATTCGATGTACTCCGTCTGATTGAAGTGAAACTCGATACCGATGATATCCCCACCCTGCCGCGTGTCGGCATTTTTCACGATACCAGTCAGGTTG
Organism: Nitrospirota bacterium; assembly: GCA_016222925.1. Classification (GTDB taxonomy): domain Bacteria; phylum Nitrospirota; class Nitrospiria; order Nitrospirales; family Nitrospiraceae; genus Nitrospira_D. The sequence continues at coordinate 7,140 of JACRQB010000026.1, forward strand.
GTGATATGCCCCAAGCCCGGCAATTCGAACTCCATGTGCACTGTCGTGCCTGGGCGAAGCCAGGTTGGTGTTCGAACCATGAGCACACTGCACCCTCCCTCGCTGAGATCCTTTAACAGACCACCGAAATAGTCGGTGGTAGGCAGCGCGGATCCTGATGAATTGTCATGAGTCGCTCGCATCATCAAGGTCGGTTCGTTGGCAGATACACGCAGATGTTTCCGCAGATGCATCTCTTCGACTGCTTTAGGGTAGGCGACAAAGAGCAACGGAACCGGCACAGTCATCAGTTCGCGTATTTCACTACGATACCCGACCAATTTCCCGTCATGAAGATAACTGACCGTGCACGGAGTGCCGCCGGCAATCTGCTGGTCATGGCCGAGCTGAATCGGCCATTCGCAGACAAGCCACGCATGATCCTTCCATCCAAGAAGCGTGGTGCCGTACATGACCTTCTGCTGATCACGCGCGAAGGAGAGTTTCAGCGCCAGTCCGACCGATAAAAACGATGCCGCAGGGGGAACGGATACGACGATGTCGTTCATATCTCTCGCTCCAACACAATCACCCGACACCAACCAACTCTGATGACCTCTATCGGAACGTCATCGGTCAATCTTGAGTCTCAGCGCACTGGGCCGTGAGCAGTGACTTCAAACCAATCACAATACGGCATGGTGCAGTAATCATGATCAAGTTCGAGGCCTGCCCCGCCGATAACGCCCGTGGGATCTTTCCTCTGTCGCCACGTCCGACTAGAGACCTTCTCTGACTAGGAGTCCGACGACTTATGACAATAAAACGTATCGCGATCGAGCAGCTCATGGTGAGCATCGATACCAGCAAGGGATCCGACCTCCCATCGGAACCCTCAGCGACTACACAACACCTTACAAGCCAGCAACCTCCCAACGCCGATGTCCCAGCTCCTCCAGATCACACACCCGAACATATGCCGGAGGCTAAGCCTGAGAATCATTCCGTCACGGCAATCTACGCTCAGGCTCAAGAAGCGGTTGAGCGCATTTTCGAGGATCTTGAGCGTGGCATTCCTCCGTCTCCCGAAGCCACCAAGGCCATCGTGTCAAACGTGTTGAGCCAAGTTCTCAACAACCGTGCGGCAATGACTACTCAGCTCGCCATTCAGAAAATTAAACAGTTCGACCGCTCACTGACGACTCATGCACTCGACACCTGCATCTTGTCGCTCGTGGTAGCCGTTGAAAGCGGATTGGATCAAACAGCACAAGAACAGATCGGCATGGGCGCGTTACTCCATGACGCGGGATATGTCCGCCTCCCGCGCAATCTTGTTCGCAAGCGGGAGGAATGTAGCGGACAAGATAAGACCTTGCTCGAACAACATTGTAAGCTTGGCGTCGCGCTCCTCTCCGAGCAACCAGGCATGCACGAGGGCGTCTTATGCATCGTCAGAGAGCATCATGAGCGTTCCAATGGAAGTGGCTTTCCAGCCAAGTTAGGCAACGATCAGATTTTTCACCTGGCGCAGATCGTCGGCATCGTCGATTTTTATGACGGCATGGTTAGTCGGCGCGGCACACGCCAGGCCATGATTCCACACGATGCCGTTCGGCAACTCTTCTTGGCTGGAGAACAAGGATTATTTGAAAAATCTCTCGTGGAGCTCCTGATTCGAAGCATCGGAGTCTACCCAGTCGGAAGCCTCGTCAGACTCAATACCGGCGAACAGGCGGTCGTCATCGGAGTCAACCCTCAGCAACGACTCAAACCTCTGATCAAAGTCACGACCGACCCGCAAGGAGGCTCGTATACCACACCGATTGACATTGACCTGGCGACACCATCCCCCGACCACACAATCCGAACGGTGCTGCGTGTCCTAGATCCAAGCAAAGAACGAGTCAATATCGGCATACACCTAGACCAAGGCCTTTCACGAGCTGCATGATGAGACCATCTGGACGCAAACGAAAACGCGTCGGACGTCGTCTTGCCGCTTCACGTCCTACAGCGTCGGCAGGCCTCGATCTTCTCGAGGGGCTTCCGCTGGCCACCGTCATTCTTGATACTGATCTTACCGTATTGGCCGTTAATCGGGAGAGTCATCGGTTGCTTGGGCCACGATTTCCTTCCTCCACGGTCCACTCCTTTCCATCCCTGTGGTCGATACTCACCAAATCCGACACCACCACTATTGCAGCACGACTGAACGGAGTACTGAAAAGCCGCCGTCCAACTTCTGTAACGCAGCATCTCCTCTTGCGGAAGGCAACCCATCCCATTCCCGTAGAATGGACCTGCGCACCCAGTACGTTCGATGGGAAGACCGTACTGATTCTCAGCATCCGAGACTTGTCTCATGAACTGGAATTGGAACAGGATTGCAATCGGTTGGCCGCGATCGCTGAGGAAAGTCCGCTACCGATGATCGAACTAGACCGGGAGTTGAGTCTGTTGTATGCCAATCCAGCGATGATCTCTCTGCTCTCTCGATTCGGATACAATCTCAAAGGATTTCCCAACGTCACCCCAGGCAATCTTCCAGACATCGTGCAACGCTGTCTCACCGCAGGCCATGTATATCATGATGAGGCTGTCGCACTCCCAGAAGCCAGTTTTTCGTGGACCTTCTGCCCGGTTCCCACACATAACGTCGTGCGAGGCTATGCCATCGACATGACGAGCGTCCATAAGACACGGCAGGCGCTCCAACTATCCGCCGACCAACTTCGACAGAGTAACCGCCGCTTGGACCAAGCGCTGGATGAAGCGAAAGAATCGGCACGCGTCAAGACGGCATTTCTCGCGACAGTCAGTCATGAACTGCGTACCCCCATGAACGGGGTAATCGGCATGACAAGCCTGTTGATGGAGACGTCCTTGACGTCTGAACAACAATCCTACGCGGAGACCATTCGACAATGCGGCGAAGCGCTGTTGCAGCTGATCAACGACGTACTCGAATGCAGCAAGATCGAGGCAGGGAAATTGGAACTGGAGTGCCTCGACTTCAATCTGAGAACCACTGTGGAGCAGGTATTGGCACAATTCGCTGAGCGGGCAGAGACGAAAGGGCTGGAGCTAACCGGACTAGTACACGCCGCGGTTCCCACGGGACTCAAAGGTGACCCAGGTCGCCTACGTCAGATCCTCACCAATCTGGTTGCCAACGCGGTGAAGTTTACGGACAAGGGCGAGGTGACCCTGCAGGCCTATCTCGAAGAAGACCTCCTCGACACAAGCGTCATTCGCTTCGAAGTCACGGATAGCGGCATTGGAATCAATCCCACTACTCAAGACAAACTGTTCCGTCCGTTTGTACAGGCAGACAGTTCCACGACCAGAAAGTATGGCGGCACCGGCCTTGGCCTGTCGATTTCCAAGCAACTCGTGGAATTAATGGGTGGACAGATCGGAGTGCGCAGCATCGAGGGACAGGGTAGCACCTTCTGGTGCACCGCACGCCTCCAGAAACAAGTCGATTCGCCACGCGCAATTCTTCCGACCGGAGATCTCACCGGAAAGCGTGTCTTGATCGTCGATGACAACGAGTCGAATCGCTTGATCCTCCACCATCTAGTATCCGGTTGGGGAATGGTGGACGACCTTGCAGAGGATGCCGAATCGGCGTTGCATCGCATCGCGGAGGCGACGCAGCGGGGAGTCCCGTACGATCTCGCGATCTTGGACGTCATCATGCCTGGAAAGGACGGGTTGCAACTTGCACGAGAGCTGCAAAGTCACTCGGCTGGATCCGGCATTCGCCTCGTCGTGATGACCTCGATGCTACAGCGTGGCCATGCGGAACAGGCCCGCCAGGCGGGTGCGATGGGCTACCTGCCGAAACCCGTCCGCCATGATGAATTACGCGACTGCCTACGGACTGTTCTCGGTCTGCCCAAGAGCCAAGAGCCACAGACGGCTCAAACCCTCTCAGTCGTGCCTCAACTCGTCACTCGGCATACGGTCGCGGAGAATGTGCAGCATCGGCGCATTTTGATCGTGGAAGACAACATCGTCAATCAAAAGCTCGCCGTACGGATGATGGAAAAACTGGGCTACCAGCCAGACGTCGTCGAAAACGGTCAAGAAGCACTGACTGCGCTCGCCAAGGGAGACTATGCCGCCATCCTGATGGATTGTCAGATGCCCATTATGGATGGATTTGAGACAACCCAATGCATTCGGAAAGGTGAAGCGGCAGTGGCATCGCATGACTCGCCCGGTGGAGGCCCAAACCATTCAGACACGTCACCACAATCGACTCCGCATATTCCGATCATTGCGGTCACCGCCAATGCAATGCAGGGTGATCGCGAGCGCTGTTTAGCAACCGGAATGGATGATTATCTCGCCAAACCGATCAAACTAGACGAACTACGGAACACCCTCGCTCGTTGGATATCCACGCCACCGGATGCAGTGGTGACCGGCAAGCATAAACTAATTCCCACCACGGCCGACCCAACCAGAGGAATCTTTGATCCTGCAAAAATGTACCAGAACATCGGCGGCGACAGCGAATTATTCGCTCAACTCGTCTGCCTGTTTCTTGATCGCTACCAGACCATGCTGGCCGACATCAGGACGGCGTTGGCCGATGCCAACTCGGTCACAGTGGAACGGATGGCACACACTTTCAAAGGCACCGCCGGAAACCTTTGCGCCTCCGAAGTCGCACTCACCGCCGGTCGTCTCGAAGCCGTCGGCCGCCTCAACGCGCTCCACGACGCCCCTCCCGTCTACGCGCAGCTCGAACTCGAAGTCGCACGACTCGTCCGTGTCCTTGAATCCTACCGGCAGGGATATCAGCCGATCACTCAGGCAGCTGCCTGATCGAGACCGGCGACATGGCGCCCCTCACTATCTGATCGAGAGCTGGCCCACCGATCACCGCCCTGTTCATAGCAGGTATGTGTTTCCGGGACGGCACACCCCGCTCGCCACAGACCCAGCGAAAGGGCGGACCTGTTTTCTTTGAGGGAGGCACTCCAGGCCTTGGCAGGCGACTACCTCATGTTGGATGATCGCTTTCAGGAGGTCAGTGAACCACTAGAGCATCAAAATAGTCGAAACATGTATCAGCTAGACTTTACATTCAACAGAGGGAGAAGCCGACGCTGGTTCTGGCGATGGGGATCCGGAGACGGGAAACAACGGGTGTCTGGTAGGGAAATCATCGGAAAGGACCACCTGCTTGCCCAGTTTGGTCAGGTGGCTGATGATTAGCGGTCCTCGCAAATTGGCGGTGATCCGGCCAGGATCATCCGATGGAATGGTCAAGATTACAACCAGTGCTAGCTCTTCTCTTTCCTCTGCTCGAATTTCCGACAAGGCATCGGCAGGAACATCGATCTGATAGCCTGGATGAATTAGGGCTGGATCCAGAATGACAAATGCCAGGGACGGTTCTTCGACGGATTGCAGCCACTTGAAAGGAGCCTCGGTGTCATGATCCAGGATGACATACCGTTGCTGCTCGGGGAAGCCGAGTAGTCCTGAAGGAAACGTCACGATGCTCTCGTCGCGGACTTCGAATGATCCAAACCGAGTCGATAGACTCTTCACGATAATGGCCTCACGAAGCAATCTTGGTTTTCGCAGGGATCAAGCGACGCAATGCGTCTATGGGGACCACGTGCGTCTTCGCAGCCAACCGGTTCTCCTCTTGAATCCTCACATAGACTTCTTCCCGATGGACCGCAACCACCGACGGTGCTTCGATTCCCAGGCGGACTTGACCACTTTTCACCCCAAGCACGACCACCCGGATGTCCGGACCGATCGTGACACTTTCTCCACATCGACGGCTGAGTACCAGCATACCGGCCTTCCTTGGCGAGAGACATGAGTCTCACCCCTTTTCGGCTGACTCGGGCAGAACCTTTACGCCGCAACCGGGCCGACCCCATCGACCGGAACAACCAGAAGAGCACGACGCACAACCGATTCCCCGCCCGTTCTCATAAATAATTCAACAGCGAGTTTTCAAACACCTTGGTCAACGTCCTGCTGGCCGCTTCGATCGCATATTGCTGCAGGGTCAGATCGGAGATCGCTTTGGCTAAATCGACGTCCTCCGTTTCCGAGAGCGTCTTAATGAAAAAGCTTTTCGCCTCTTCGAGCTGCGCCGCGCTCGTCGTCAGGCGATTCGATGTCGCGCCGACCTCTCCCTGAATGGCTGCAATCTGCGACACTCCCTGATTCAGCGTTCCCAGCGCGTCGCTGATACCGAGTCGATAATTGCCACGCAGCGCGGAGATCAGTTGTTTGACCTCTGCAAAGATATCGATTCCGCCTTCGATAAAAGCCCGGCTCCCAGCAACATTGGTCGGCACAGTCTGATCTGTCCCAACTTCGATGGCATGAACGCCCGCGTCTCCCTGGTACTGTAGACCCGACACGATGGAAAAGAGATCGCCGCTCGCCGGCGCGCCGCTCCCGTTGGCCAACGTCATCCGAAGACCGTCGAAGCTGATCTCACTCCCCGACACATAGGTCTGGTTGGTGAGAACATTCCTGGGCGACAGGCTGACGGAGAAGGTATCCCCTGTTTGCGGCCCTCCTTGCTGACCGTTTGCCAGGACTACGCGCAAACCGGCAAACGCAATCGCCTCGCCCGACAGATAGGTGTTGCCGGAGGACAGCGTGGTACTGGTCGTCTGATCCACCACCGAGTACTGTGTCGGGGAGGTAAACTGGATCTGATAGTTATGGAGCGTGAGTTGCGCTGCGCTCACCATGCCGACATCTCGCACAGCCACGCCGCCGGTGTTGGACGCTCCACGGGACGTCGTGACAGGAGCCGTCACATTGAGCACATCGTAAGCGGTGGGAGACGTAAAGCGAATCACATAGTCGTCTAACGTCGCGGCATTGTCGTCGACGACTCGCCCCTGTCCGGCCAGAGCTCCTCCGGTGTTGCCGACAGCAGACGCCATCGTCGCAGTCAGTGCAAATGGCGCGCCACCAGTCGTCTCACTGCCGCCCGCGAATCCAACCGCGGTGCGGGCCAGACCACCCGTTACCCGCACCGTGGACTGCGAACCGTTCAAGTCGGACGAGATGATGAAACGATCTCCTTCAAATGTGACCGATACACTCTTTCCGGCATTGGTCAGCGCCGTATCGGCGTTGATGCGGCTTTGGATACGCGCCGCCAGCTGAGCACCGGTCAAGGATTCGGTCCCGGCTGTTAAATCGATCGTGCCGGATGTGGTTCCATCGACAGCGACGACGAGGGTATCATTGCTGCCGTTTGTCAGTGTCAGGGGGGTCGTGATCGCAAGTCCCGTGGCCCGTCCATGCGTGCTGGTACCCGTGAAGATGGGCTGATTGCTCAGTTCCGTATTGGCCGTTTGTTGGAGCTGCGCGAACAGTTGTCGTACTTCCTTCGCCCCAATCACCCGATCCGCCGCGCTGTTCGTGTCGTTACGAAACTGTACGGCGAGTTGTTGCACACGGGACAACGAAGTCATCGCGTGGCTCAACGCCGTATCCGAAAGATCCAGCCTCGTCTGCCCGAACACAATATTGCGTTTCCGTTGCTCAATTGCGGCAAGCGAGGCTTTGTCCAATGCAATATGGTTGAATGCGCTGGGATCGTCGGACGGCTGACGCACTAACTTTCCGGTCGACACCTGTTGCTGGAATTCCAAACCGCGCGCGCGCGCGCGGGCCAGGTTATTCGTCAGCACACCGAAGGTCTGTAGCTCTGTCACACGCATGGCAGCCTCGACGCTAAGATTTGATCGACAACAGCGTTTGGAACATTTCGTCGGTGAGACGCACCAGCCGCGAGGCGGCTTCGAATCCCCGTTGGAACTTAATCAGATTCACCAGCTCCTCGTCCATCGAGACGCCGGACACTTGAGCACGCAAGGTCTCGATCTGGTCCTTCAAAATCTCCTTCGCCTCTTTTTCACGGTCAGCCGTTTGCGCAGCGACACCGAGCTCTGCCGCGACAGACCGATAGGCATCCTGCAAGGTCCCGTTTTCAAGACTCGCGAATCGCCGATGCTGGAGCGCAACCAGCGAGAGCAGGTTGGTATTGTTGCCGGGAGTCCCGGTTCGTGTGGATGACGCCGCGACAGACGACGGATTCGTGAGCGCAACCGCCAAATCGCGCGCAGCATGGCTGTACGAATCGACTTCGAAGACGTCTCCGGCCGCGGCCGCGCCGGTCAACGTCACACTGAGACCGTCAAATGTCAGCGTCGTCTGGCCTGCGTACGTCCCTGAGGCGGCCGTACTGAGACCGGCGCTCAGGCCAAGTGATGCCCGAGCTGTCCCTCCGGTAATGTCGACTGCCGATGCCGCGGTCGTGTTATTCGATGTCATGACTAACCGGTTGGTTGTGGCGTCATAGGTGACCGCCACTGTTTTACCTGCCGCTTGCAGTGCTCCATCGGCATTGATTTTTGCTTGCACTTCCTGCGCTACGGCCGAGCCGGAGGTATACGACAAGCCTGGACTCGCAGCGCCTGCGAGTGTGATCGTGCCGGAGGCCACGCCATCGACGGCCACAGTGAGCGTGTCATTCACACCCGTTACGATGGACAAGGGTGCGTCGGCGGACGGTGCCGTGATTGCTGTGCCGGTGTAGTTACCGCGAATTGTCGCGCCCGTCGTTGCATCCACGATGGAATAGGCCGTTGCGGAGGAAAAGCGGACTTCGTAGTCGTGAAACGTGAGCAGACTGTTTGCGGCGATCGCCCCGCCAGTCATTGCGGCAGCTCCCTGGTTGGCAGTCACGGCCCGCACGGACACCGCCACGGGGCTAAATAAGTCGAGCCCGGTCGATCCATCGAGTCCATACCCTTGTCGATGAATCATATTCACGGCGTTCGCCAGCGTCGCCGAGAGCCGGTCGAATGAGGCGTCCAGATTTCGAACTGTGGTATCACGAACATCCAAGAGGCTGCGCAAGCGGCCATTCGAGATCAGTCCATCGATGCTGAGGGGACGCGTGCCCCCGGTAGAATACCCGACCGAAAACAACCCGTCGTTGTCCGGATCCTCGATGGCGTTCAACTGCCGGATCGTGGTGCCCTCCACCAACACCTGTCCGCGTGCCGCAAAGACCGTCAGCGCACCCGTGCCGGACTCAACGGTCGTGATATCGATCCGTACTGCCAACTCATTCAGTGCGAGCTCGCGTTGATCACGGAGGTCATTGGCGTTCTGACCCGTCACCTCGGCCGTGACAATCTGGTTATTCAGCTCAGCGATTTGTTTCGACAGACTGTTGATTTCCGTTACCGTCTGCTGGACCTGAAAGTTCAATGATTGTCGCGCGGCAACCAGATCCGAAGACACCTGATTCACACTCGAGGCCAACTGTCTCGCATTGGCCAATAGCACGGAACGAGCCGCCACCTCGCCCGGATTGGTCGACACATCTTGCAAACCACGAAAAAAATCGTTCATTCGCGCCGCGATACCTTGATTATTACTGTCTCCAAACAAGTTTTGGAGCCGGAACAACTCTTCTCGTGACACCGATAGTCGTCCGAGATTCTGCTGTACGGTCGTCAGCTGCCGGTTGATGAATTGGTCCGTATAGCGCCTGATGGATGTGGTCTGCACGCCGGTTCCCACCATACCAGGGTGGCCGTTCAGCGGCGAACGTTCAGTCAGCACAGCCTCCTGTCGGGAATAGCCAGGCGTATTCACGTTGGCAACATTATGTCCGGTAACGGTAAGGGCTTGTTGCGAGGTGGTCAGTGCGCTTCTCGCAATGTCAAAGAGAGACGAAAGACCAATCATGCTTAGCCTTGCTGATGAATGAGTACGTTGACACGGCCTGTGCCGATCGCTTGTCCATCGGCTGCATACAGATTCTTGACTGGAGACACAGGAGTCCCGGTCGACAGCGCTTGATCCACGACACCGCGAATCCCCTCGATGAGCACTACATTCTGTCCGATCTCGTCGCGGACGGTCTTGGCCACCCTCATATAACTTCGGTAAACATCTCGTAGGTCGTCCGATGAGGGATCTTGGACATGATCAATCAGTTCCTGGATCGAGGCTGTTCCCGGCTGCAGACCGCAGTGCCCGGCCAGTTCTCGAACGAGTTGCTGTCGTTCATTGGCAAGAGATTGCAACGATTCTAGAATCGACAGCCGCCGGCAGTTGATCGAATGGAACTCCGTAATCGCAAGCGTCCGAATGGCGGCCCGTTCTGTGTGGACCGTCTCAAGCAGCTGATGGCAGGTGGCCTCTTCCTGGCGCAACAAACAGCACAGTTGGGTGATCGCTGGCGGGAACGTGGGCATACAGACTCCTTCTGACCGTACACATGCGCTGCATTCCGCCATCCATCCCCTCTTCCTGCCCTCTTTGCCGAAGAGACAAGGACGAAAGGGACCACGGCGAGTGAGTATTCAGGAGCCTGGAAAGACGGACCTTACAGTATGGCGTCGGTTAGAACCTGCTTGACGATGGCATCGCCGACGGCACGGCCACTGACGTCATACGTGCCGCTGTCAAGAGCACGCCTAACACGTTCCACCTGTTCAGCCCGTCCAGGATCAGGTTGATTGGCCAACTCCCGAATTCGATGAAGTTCCTTCGCTTGGGCCGAAATCTGAACCTCATCCTTACCCACCTGGGTGCGAGCAGCCGCTTGCCGACTACTTGTCCCCTCGGTTTCCTGAACCCCAAGCAACAGCTTAGCAAGCTGATCGACCTTCCCATGACCTGAAATCTGCATGTTACCGCTCCTTCTCCCGGCGCTCTTCTCCCACCGATCTGGCTGAGAGAATGATGGACTTTACCCCGGTCGAGCTTCTTATCGGTTTCTACCCAGAAGAACTTGAGCGTTCCGGGGGAGATGATGGAAAATATTGTTGCGCATACTCCTGAACCATCTTTGCAATGCCTATCCCCCCAGACTCGGCCGCCCGTTTCCCAATTTCCTCGTCATAAAATGAGTAAAAATACGCCCCTTGCTTGTTGGTGATGCTTCCCTCAGGAACCGTTTCTCTCATAACCTTCAGTAAATACGAGACAAAATATGCTTCGAACTGCCGCCCCGCTTGGACCATTTGTTGACGTGCCGCAGCAGGGTCCTGCGATGTTGAGGCATTCACCTGAGACACAAGATGACCCGCGCGTCCGGTCAATCCCGGATCCACGTATGCTGGTGAAGATAGCCCGGAATGGATTCCGTATTGTTCTAGAATGTTCATATGTATCACTCGTCTATCTAAATGATTTCAAGGTTCGCTTGCAGCGCTCCTGCCGACCTCAGGGCCGAGAGTATTGCGACAAGGTCACGCGGCGTCACTCCTACTGCATTGAGAGCCCGTACGACCTCCCCCAATGTTACCGTCTCATCCACCACCAGGAGCCTCGATTCCTGCTCCTTGACCTCCGTCTGCACATCCGGTGTGACGGTCGTCTGTCCTGCGGACGAACCAATGAGCGGCGCCGTCGGCTGCGACACGTTCAATGTGTTCTTGACAGAGATCGTGAGATTCCCGTGAGAAATCGCGCATGTAGAAATCCGTACATGTTCTCCCAGCACCACCGTGCCGGTCCGTTCATTAACCACGACTTTGGCTACAGAATCGACGATCACATCGAGCCCCTCAATTGATGCGATATATTCGACGACGCGCCCCAGAAACACTTGAGGGATCGTCGCCTTCACAGATCCGGCATTCGTAGCTGATGCACTGCCTTTCCCAAAGGCACTCTCGATGGCCTCGGCAGTCCTGATGGCAGTCGTAAAATCGGGTTGTCGGAGAAGCACAGAAACGGTTGCCCATGAGTCAATGTCGACAGGGAGCTCCTTCTCGATAATGGCGCCACCGGGAACCACACCGGCCGCCTGATGATTCTTCGTCACCGTCGCGCCGCCGGCCCCTCCCGTCCCGCCGAGAAAACCACCGATTGAGACTGGTCCCTGCGCGACGGCAAATACTTGCTGATTGGCTGCTTTTAACGGCGTGAGCAGGAGCGTCCCGCCTTGCAGGCTTTTGGCGTTCGCCATCGACGACACCACGGCGTCCAGCGTCATCCCCGGTTTCGAGAATGGAGGAAGTTTGGCAGTCACCATCACCGAGGCAATATTTCTTGTCAGTAACTGGATGGGATCAATCACCAGATTGACACCCATTTTATTCAACATGGACATCATCGCCTGAATCGTGAACTGTCCGCCGATGACTCGGTCACCGGTACTGTCCAGACCAACCACCAAACCATAACCAAGCAACTGGTTTTCGCGGACTCCTTCAATCACGCCAATATCCTTGATCCTCACCGCATCGGCGCCGGAGGGGGTCAATAAACCACCGGTCAGGACCAGCACACCGACTAGAGAGATACACCGTATGAACATGTGTGAAGCACCTATCCTCTCCACGAACGTTTGGGAGCAGAGACCTGTAACCGAGGACCAAGTATGATGCGCGACAGCCATCCTTGCTCAGAAGCCAATTCTTTCCCCGAGGCGTGATCAGCATCATCAAACGCATGGAATCGCGTTCTGCTCCCAAACGTGGGAGGATCAAAATCAGCCCGTCGGACAACCCCACTCTGCACCATCATTTGGAGCGTACGGAAATTCAAAGGACGCCGCTTGAGCATGCTTCTCGGAGTCGGTTTGCGTCTCGGCGGAACCGTCATAGCCCCTCTTCTCCTCAGAACGGATAGGCCCAATTAAGAATACGGATGAACCACCCGGGTCGCTGCACATCGTCCAGCACACCCAGGCCTGAGTATTCGATTTTAGCGTCCGCAATGGCACTTGAGGCCACTGTATTCTTGGTATCCACATCTACACGCCGGACAATCCCACCGATCGTCATCAGCTGTTTTTCACTGTTGACGCTGACCTCACGCCGCCCCTCAATCCGAAGATCCCCGTTGGGAAGCACCTCTGTCACGATCGCAGAGATGGTCCCTGTCAATGTGCCTTCACGATTGGTGGAACCTTTCCCATCGAACTTGTTATTGGCGCTCGCATTGATTCCGAATCCACGCTTCGTTTCATCGCTGAAGCGGATCCCCGGAAGCCCGATATATCCCATACCGCTGCCGACCATGCTGTTCTTAATCGTCGAATCCCGTTGAACTGCCGTATCGGCTGACTTTGATCCTTTATGAACTTCGGAGATTTTCACGGTCAGAATATCCCCGATCCGCATGGCACGCATGTCCTCATAGAGATAGGCTCGTCCGTTTTCTTCCTGCCAGAGCGAGCCAAGCGTCTTTGGAGGAGGGAGCAGCGGCACAGTCACCTTGCTCGACGGGCTCGGCGGGCTTGAACATCCTTGCAGTGCGATGGTGATGATCAGGCTACGTACTGCCATATGAAAAGATAGATTACAGTGAAAGTGCATGTTGTTCTCTGGCACTATTCAGCTAGAACTCCACCTCAACAAGACTTGGAGCCACCACTTTGGCTCTTAGTTCCCGACCTGAATCCAGATTGGTGACCATGACAGTCTGTCCGACTTGTCCGTTCGCTTTCGTCACGCCATTGGCCCGAATCGACAG
>JACRQB010000027.1 GCA_016222925.1 Nitrospirota bacterium
TTAAGGAGGTGTGGGACTAGGCCGGATCGTCTTCGATGGGACAACGATCGTCGTATCCGGATGTGACTTCGTGCCACCAGCGGATTTCTTTCTCGCCAAGTTTCCAACATAAGTAGACGACTCGACCGTCACGGATATGTGGGAAGTCGCACAGCCCAAGATCGATGTCTTTTACAACGACTCCCAGCTCATGGATGGTATGAAGGTTGGCACTGATGTCCTGAAGGCTTTTCACGTAGGATACGCCTGCTGGTGTCCCACCGCCGAAACATGCATTGGCCGATGCTTTGCTTACCTCCTCGCGAGTTCGCATCAGGACGGTTTTACCTTCCCGCACGGTTGACAGATGCAACTGGAGCTGAGGGATAAGCTGATTAGCTTCCAGAAGTGAAAATACGCGGCTCGGGCTAGTTTCGTTTTCGTCACGCGCCATGTCGTACTCGCTGTCTCAATCGGTGTTAGATTCGATATTCTCCTGTGTAACACACTTTAAATTCAGGGAACAACCCGTGAGCGAGATTAACTAGGAAGGATTGTCCGCATGATGCAGGGAAAACAAAATTCTGGATGCTAGTTGACAACCGGTCGATGCCTGGGTATCATCGGCGTATCATCTAAGGCTGGGCTGATTCTCTCCACCGAAGAATTCAACTCCGGAACCTGTCCCGAATCAAATCTAGCAGCAGCGGGCGTGACGTAACGTAAGTGAGCCTATCAAAGATTCTGCTTGAGCTGTAGACCTCGGAGAATTTTATCTTCCACAAGCAATTCCAACCCAAACAGACCAAGACCTAAATAAGCTCATCGCTACGATAAAACACGTTTCGCATGATCAATCAGTTCGAATGTATTCTGGAAAATAACAAACCCACGGCTTGAGAGGAGTTCTATGTCAGTAGATAGGGGGGAAGTAATGCATCTTGCAGAACTGAAACAGAAGTCCATCGCAGACCTGAATGATGTGGCTCGTGAGCTGAAGATCGACGGAGCCGCCAATCTGAGAAAGCAGGAGCTGATCTTTGCGATTCTCCAAGCTCAGACTGAAAAAAACGGTGTGGTCTTTGGGGAAGGGGTGCTAGAGACTCTTCCTGATGGATTCGGCTTTCTCCGCGCACCGGACTCAAATTATCTGCCGGGTCCCGACGACATTTATATTTCCCCGTCACAGATCCGCCGGTTCAACCTTCGTACAGGCGACATTGTGTCGGGTCAGATCCGTCCCCCGAAAGAGAGTGAACGGTATTTTGCCTTGCTCAAGGTTGAGAAGGTCAACTATGAAGACCCCGAGGTGGCGCGCGATAAGATTCTCTTCGATAACCTCACTCCGTTGTATCCCGAAGAACGACTCAATCTGGAGTTCGACCGAGAAGAGTATTGTACCCGCGTCATGGATTTGACAACTCCGATCGGCAAAGGCCAACGAGGACTGATCGTGGCGGCTCCTCGTACTGGTAAGACGATGCTTCTCCAAGCGATCGCTCGGGCCATTATCAGGAATCACAAAGAAGTCACACTCATCGTGCTGTTGATTGACGAACGACCGGAAGAAGTCACCGACTGGCAGCGGCAGGTGAAGGCGGAGGTCATCAGTTCGACGTTTGATGAACCGGCGCAGCGACATGCCCAGGTGGCGGAAATGGTGCTGGAAAAAGCCAAGCGGCTTGTCGAACACAAGAAGGACGTCGTCATCCTGTTGGACAGTATCACCCGTCTCGCTCGGGCTTATAACACCATTGCGCCGCCCAGTGGCAAGGTGCTTTCTGGCGGTTTGGATTCCAACGCACTGCAGCGGCCAAAACGTTTCTTTGGAGCGGCCCGCAATATCGAGAACGGCGGGAGCCTCACCATTATGGCAACGGCACTGGTCGATACCGGTAGCCGCATGGACGACGTCATCTTTGAAGAGTTCAAAGGGACCGGTAACATGGAGGTTCATTTGGATCGCCGCTTAGCGGACAAGCGCTTGTTTCCAGCGATCGATATCAGTCAGTCCGGTACGAGGAAAGAAGAACTGTTGGTGGATAAAGATCGCCTTAACAAGATGTGGATCCTCCGGAAGGTACTCAGCCCGTTGGGGACGATGGAAGCCATGGAGTTCCTCATGGATAAGATCGGCGGGACCAAGACCAATCAGGAGTTTTTGCAATCGATGAATCGATAATGTGGTGCTTGTTTCTTGAACTTCCTTCGGTTAGAGTATTGGCCCTTGGGAAGAGACCACGCACGTTTGTCATTCTTGGGTAAGGAGTTGTAGGTCATGCAGAAGGGTATTCATCCGCTATACCGCGAGGCAACAGTTCACTGCGCCTGCGGAAATTCGTTTAAGACCCGTACCACCATTGGTGATATCAGCGTTGATATCTGCTCCAATTGTCATCCGTTCTTCACCGGCACACAAAAGATCATCGATACTGAAGGACGCGTTGAGCGGTTCAAAAAGAAGTACGCGAAGAAAGACAAGTAGCCACTCTACGTGTCATAGACGGGACCCTGCTTCGCCTGGAGCAGGGTCCCTTTGTTTTTCGGCCTGGTTTAGTCGCGCATCTGAGGACCGACCACGATGGAAGCCGCTTTACTCAAGAAATGGGAATCCGTGGCGTCACGATTTCAAGAGTTGATCGATCAGCTCATGGATCCCTCTGTCGTCAATCAGCCAGCGCAGCTTCATAAGCTCAGCAAGGAACGTGTCGATCTTGAGCCGGCGGCTCAGTTGTTCGAAGTCTATCGTAGCAATGCCCGCCAGCTGGAAGAGGCTGCGCAGATTCTGGCCGATCCATCAGCCGGCAGTGACATGCACAAGATGGCCTCTGACGAAACCGCTGAGTTGCGGAGGCAGCAGGAAGTCATGGAAGAGCAGGTCAAGGAGCTCTTGATTCCGAAAGATCCACGGGATGAAAAGAGTCTGCTCCTGGAAATCCGGGCCGGCACCGGCGGAGACGAAGCGGGGCTGTTCGCCGGGGAGTTATTCCGTTCGTATATCAGATATGCGGAGAAGAAAGGCTTCAAGGTCGATACGGTCGAGGCGGCAGAGAATGGTGTCGGAGGATATAAGAACATCACGGCGCTGATCGAAGGCAAGAGGGCCTATAGCCACTTCAAGTACGAAGCCGGCGTGCATCGTGTGCAGCGGGTGCCGGTGACCGAAGCGGCGGGCCGGATCCATACCTCTACTGTCACTGTGGCGGTCATGCCTGAAGTGGATGAAATTGATGTGAAGATCGATCCCGGAGACCTCCGGATCGACACGTTCTGCTCCTCCGGCGCCGGCGGTCAGAGTGTCAATACGACGAAATCAGCCGTGCGCATTACCCATATTCCCACCGGAGTCGTGGTGAGTTGCCAGGACGAGCGTTCGCAGCTGAAGAATCGCACGAAAGCCATGCGGACCTTGCGCGCGCGCATCGTGGAAGCCGAACGGGAAAAACACGAAGCGGAGATCGCCCAAAACCGAAAATCCCAGGTCGGAACGGGCGAGCGGAGCGAGAAGATTCGCACCTACAACTTTCCTCAGAACCGTGTCACCGACCATCGGGTCGGGCTGACGTTGCACAAGCTTGAGCTGGTTATGGAAGGCGACTTGGATGAATTCGTTCAAGCGCTGAAGGCGCAACAGCAGCAGGCCGAAACCGCCACCGTGTCATGATGGTCGTTCCCATTACCGCAGATCCGAAGACGATTGGTATGTTGCTCACGTGGGCCCAACGCGCGTTGGAGAAATCTGGATCGACCAATGCGTCTCAAGAAGCGCTCTGGTTATTGGCCTACGCATTTGGGCTGAAACCTCACGAGTTGGCGAGTCGGAGAGACCAAGTGGTGTCAGCTGAAGGACTCTCTCGTGCCGAATCAATCGTATCGAGGAGGATGGCGTGCGAACCCCTCCAGTACATTCTGGGCACACAGGAATTTTGCGGCCTCGACTTTGATGTGAACCCGGCGGTGTTGATTCCTCGGCCTGAGACCGAACTCCTTGTCCGGGAGACACTCAGGGAGAGTAGGTTTGCAGAAGGTGCGGTAGTGGTTGATGTGGGAACAGGGTCCGGATGTGTGGCGGTGACCTTGGCGACCATCCTGAGCGGCATGCGAATTTTTGCCCTGGACTGCTCCGGGGATGCGTTGACGGTTGCCAAGAGTAATGCTGAGAGACACGGCGTCAGCGATAAAATTACTTGGAAGGAAGGGGATCTGTTGTCCCCTTTGCACGAATGCCAGTTAGTCGGAGCCGTGGATGCCATCGTGTCTAATCCCCCGTACATCGCCGAAGAGGTCTGGGCCGGTCTGCAACCAGAGGTCCGTGATTTTGAGCCGCGGTTGGCGTTAGTGGCTGGACAGAGCGGAACGGAGTTCCATGAACGATTGCTCCACGATGCACAGCCATTTCTCGTGCCTGGTGGATTGCTCGTCATGGAGCTTGGTCAGGGGCAAGCTCCAATTGTGCGATGGGCGGCAGAACAAGCAGGGGGGTACACAGGACTTCAGACCATCAAGGATGAGGCCGGTATCGAACGGGTGATCATCGCGCGGCGGGTGGGCTAAGACCACGGTATGGATGAGATTCTTATCAGAGGCGGCAAGCGACTCGCTGGAGATGTTCGCATTAGCGGCGCGAAAAATTCCGCTCTTCCGATCTTGGCCTCGACCATTCTGGGAGGCGGGGAGTGCGTCATCACCAATCTTCCAAGGGTCGTGGATGTGCTCACGATGGGAAAGCTCTTAGGGATTCTCGGAGCCACGGTATCCCATGAGGGCAATCGGGCGGTCATCCAGGTCGATGCTATTGAATCAACAGAAGCTCCCTATGATCTCGTGAAGACGATGCGGGCGTCGGTATTGGTCCTTGGTCCGTTGGTTGCTCGTTGGGGGGAGGCCAAAGTGTCCCTTCCCGGGGGCTGTGCGATCGGATCCAGGCCAGTGAACCTTCATTTGGCGGGATTGGCAAAATTAGGGGCTGACATTTCCATTGAGCACGGATATATCACGGCCAGGGCGAAACGATTGAGAGGTGAGCGGATCTACTGTGATACGCCGACCGTCACCGGTACTGAAAATCTCATGATGGCGGCGACATTGGCCGAGGGAGTGACGACGCTAGAAAATGCGGCAAAGGAACCAGAAATCGTGGATCTGGCCGAATTTCTTGTCAAGCGCGGCGCGAGAATTCGAGGAGCGGGAACCGATGAGATCGTGATTGAGGGAGTGCGAGAACTGCATGGTGGGAATCATGACGTCATTCCTGATCGTATCGAGGCTGGCACATACTTGGCGGCAGCAGCCGTGACCCAAGGGGATGTCATCGCGACGCATTGCCGTCCGGGTCATCTTGAGGCGGTGCTGATGAAGTTGCGTGAGGCGGGGGCCGACGTGCAGGAAGGCAACGATCATGTGCGTCTGACCATGCCTGACAAGTTGCGAGGTACTGATATTAGGACGTTGCCTTTCCCAGGCTTTCCCACCGATATGCAGGCCCAAATGGTTGCGCTGCTGAGTCTCGCCGAAGGCACGAGTGTCGTGACTGAAACGGTGTTTGAAAGCCGGTTCATGCATGTCGAGGAACTGCGGCGGATGGGAGCCAATATCCGCGTTGAAGGGAACCGGTTGGTGGTGACGGGACGCAAGCAGCTGACTGGCGCGCC
>JACRQB010000028.1 GCA_016222925.1 Nitrospirota bacterium
TGTCGCGATTATTCTCTTGATTCTGGAAGGGACAGGACTGGCCGAACTTGGCAATCTGCACCTGGCCGGTATCGTCACATTGTATTTATCGTTGGTACTTGGCTACATCTCCGGTGGTCAGTATGTGTGGAGCTTTTGGAAGCAGGTCGTCGCGAAGGGACTGTAGTCAGGATGTTGAAACGAGACCCCAGCTTCGTTCTCGCATCGTTCAGACCCTCAACATACCCCAGAGGGTATGCCTCTGCCCTTCACTCGCTGCGGCCTCGCTGGATGTCTCGTTTGAACATCCTGTAGTACCTTGGATTGGACTCCTCCAGCAACTCTCTTTTCAGCACTGACCCTCACTAGGACGAACCTGACATGGGTTTGAAATGCCGGGCCGTCTGCCGAGCGCCACTCTCGCTGCTGGTCGTTGGCTGTACCAGTCTCTTGTTCCTTGTTACAGCCTGTACCGAGAACGGAACGCCTCCTCAATTAGAAGCTTACGCCTATTCAAGTGCTCCCTCGGCAATCCGGTGTGAAGCCGGCTCACGTCCAGGTCTGGCAGGGGCAACGGATGGAAAAGTCTCCGCTGACGGCATTCGGTACATGGTCCGCACACCGGCCAACTACGACGCTACATTTGCGCATCCCTTATTGATGGTCTATGCACCGGCCGGTCAGAGTCGATGGGGAACGGAGCGGTTTATGGGGCTTACGACCATGGCGACGGCGGCGGGATTCGTTGTGTCCTATGCCGATCACAAGCAGTTGAATATTCCGACTGTCGAGCAGCTTGGAACGATTCCTGGCCTGGTTGCGAAAGAATGGTGCATCGACGAGAAGCGGGTCTTTGCGACCGGCCATTCCGACGGAGGGACTGCATCGTTGGCCCTGGCGGTGCTTGAGAAGACCAGGAAGATCCCGGCAGCGGTCGCACCGAGTGCGGCAGGATGGACTGGGAAGGATCTCGAGTCGTTTCAATGCCCAGATCCCATCCCGATCATGATCATGCACAGCAAGAACGACAGTCTGTTTCCCGGTTGGGGAGCCCAGACAGCGACTTGGTGGGGGGCTTGTAACCATTGTGATGTCACTAAGACGAAGAACGTTGAGGGTGGGTGTCTTGCCTATCAAGGTTGTGCAACGAATGGCCCAACATTATATTGCGAGGGAACCGGTAGTCATCGCGACTGGCCGAACCTGAATCAAGTGATGCTAGAGTTCTTTACGCATCCGGAGAAGTTTCAGTAACCGACTATTGAGATAGTGATAGCGCTGAGAGATTGAATGGAACAGGTAGGACTGATCATCGGGCTTGTAGTCTTCGGCTATCTGCTCGGTGCGGTTCCGTTCGGCGTCGTCATCTCGAAGGCCATGGGACTGCCCGATCCGCGTACCGTGGGCAGCAAGAACGTCGGCTTTACGAACGTGCTGCGCGTGTCTGGGAAGATACCAGGCATTCTGACGCTCATCGGCGATATGGGTAAAGGGTGGGTGATGGGCTTTGCGGCAATGTGGCTTCTCGAAACAGAGTGGGCCATTCTGGCCGTGGCGCTTGCCCCGTTTCTTGGGCATCTCTATTCGCCGTTTCTCGGATTCAAGGGTGGTAAGGGTGTCGCGACAGCACTCGGCTCTGTTCTTGGCGTCTCGCCGTCGATTGGGCTGGTTCTCCTTCTGGCGTGGATCAGTGCGGTTGCCATCTGGCGCTACTCGTCCGGTGGCGCACTGACGGCCTTTGGACTCTTTCCTATTATTGCTGCGCTGATCCATCCGTCAACGCCGTTCATGCTCTTCTCATTCGCCGTGAGCGGGTTGATTGCGATCAAGCACAAGGGGAATATTGAACGGTTGTGGATGGGGACGGAGAGTAAGATGGGACAAGGCCGGCCCGGTTGATCCAGGTGCTCGCGGAACCCCCACGTCTGTCTATCTTATTTCGCTGGAGGAAAGCGACGTGGTCGTTCCATGCGCGCAGTTCTGGATTCAACGAGGCCGCCCTTGTGAAGAGAGGGTTTGCGAAGGATTTGAAGGAATTTGTATCGGCGAGTTTTTATATACGGGAGAAGCTAACAGCGGGAAACGTAGATCCAGCTATTGAATGAAGAGTGACTCGTTGCCAGCCTTCAGCATGAATGATGCTCCTTCGTGCTAGATCTAGCAAAGGATAAGCGTTATCGATAATCTCTCCATTATCACCTATGTTCATAACAATGCCCATCAGTGGCCAAAGCGACATTCCATAAGAAAGATGGTCGTTGAAGGTCCCTTCCAGCTGATTCATCCCATAACAAACAATCCCGCAGAGCCTACCTGAGTCATTGAATATGGGGCCTCCGCTCATACCGCCTGGCATCTTGCAGTTAACCCGGAAGCACGGATAATTGAGATTAACAGTGTCACGACTGTGCTCGTGGACTTCGATAACCTCCCCTACTGAAGCTGACGGTTTGCCTTCCAGCTCAATGTGTCGAGTCCCATCGGAGTCGATAACCACCTTGGGTTTTCTGCGCTCGTATCCGAATGCTACAACACGTTCACCGACGTGTGGAGGGGCAATAGACATTCCAACGCACGTAGGTAGGTGTTGTTGAGTGGCGATATCATTGTATGCGCGAGTATGAAAGACGGCTAAGTCTGCACATGGCGAAAGCCAACAACGGTCTACCTCCCAGATTGAGTACTGAGGCCCTGGCTCAACATGGACAGCCCAAAACGAGAAGTTAGCTGTTCCGTTTTTGTGTCCGAATGTTTGGAGGTAGTCTTCAATAACGTGCTTTGCTGTGACATAGAGGTTCTTGGCAATCCTGATGGAAGAACCAAGTTCGTGGATTTCATTTGGTTCGTAGGGATTTGCTACAAGTCTTGCGGAGACACTCGCAGCAGCGGTGTCTCCTTCTAGATAGCGAAACTCTGGCGTGGTAGGCATTGTGGAAAGACTTGTATCTTGGAAATACAATGTTGACATTCTACTTTTTCCTGAGAGTAATTTGAAGCTCGTGGAAGGTTTGGCGTATGGGGTTGGATAAAAACTGCGGTGAATAGAAAGCTACTGAGCAACGATGCTGACTTGTGCAGAATTCCCGAGCTGCGTGTGCAGTCTTCTCAGGTCAATCCGAAGGTGCGTATGTCGGCCACGCCAATCCTGGCTACGACATCGCGGATGGTCGGGAGATTGGTGTGAGTCGAATTCTCTATAACGCAGAATCTGCCCAGGCTACCGGGTGCTCCCAGGCAGATTCATGTTGCGGCTTTAACGTCAGGCGAGGTTAAAAGTGCAAGTTTAAACCAACGGTCACGAGTCGTGAAATTAGGGTCAGAGTGCTATTTGAGAAGTGGCTCACATCCACTTGGATGTCAGCGAACACAATACATGCTACCCCAATCCTACACACGCAACCTGCGTCCCCTAAGCAGCGGTGCGTTTGCGGACCGTCCGGCTTGAGCGAGTACGTAGCCTCGAGGATTGTGCCACTTTGAGGAGGGAGCGCAATGCATCGTTCACTGCTTGCGAATCGTGGAAGGCTTTGGCGACATCAGGCTCAAGGACAACGACATTCGCTCCCTCACTTATAAGGCGTCGGTAATATTTCCCCCGAACGGCCTTCGAATAGTCGAAGGTGTATTCGGGGCGGAGATCATCGCTGGAAACTTCGTGTTTACGTTTCATGTCGCTTCCTCTCACGTCGTGTCGCCGGGCGTGCGCTGATAATTCGTACGGCCCTGCCGCGTTCAGTATGTGAAACGACTAATAGCTTTCCGTCTGCGGAATAGCCAACCGTGATAAACCTTCGTTCCCCGACTGAGTGATTGGGGTCATCAAAGGTGGCCGACAACGCATCATAGAACACGGTGGTGGCTTCGTCAAAGGACATCCCATGTTTCCGATGGTTCCGCTTGGCCTTTCCACGATCCCACTCAAATTGCATTCAGCCGTTCCACATCAGCAGGCACTACTTGACGGCTACCATCGAATATATTGACCGGCAGAATAGCTTAGCAGCCTACAAGGGCCGAGACTTGCGCAGGATTGTTGCGCAGGTTCCATTACTTGTCAACGTGCTCCGATGTAATACGTCGAATCCACGAAGCCGTTTTCATTGACTCTCTTCTACCCCCTTCATATAATGCGACCCGTTCTCGGTTTGCCTTATCCGACCTGCACTTATGCGAATGTCTTCTTTTCTTATCTGGCTTTTCACGCTTGG
This sequence comes from Nitrospirota bacterium, assembly GCA_016222925.1. GTDB lineage: Bacteria > Nitrospirota > Nitrospiria > Nitrospirales > Nitrospiraceae > Nitrospira_D. The sequence continues at coordinate 4,188 of JACRQB010000028.1, forward strand.
CTCTGTGGCACTTGCCGGCTGCTCGTCGAAGCAGTTGTACCAGACCGGTCAGGCCTGGCAGGAACACGAATGTTTTAGGAACGATGACATACAGGCGCGAAATCGTTGCCTGTCAAACGCATCTGTCTCGTATGAACAATACAAGCGAGATGTAGAGTCTGGCTCTGTGCCCAAGTAGTGACTAGCCATGGGGATCAGTCGTTAAGTTGCCAATTGCCCAGTTTTGTCTGCACGCATGCGATCACTTTTCAATGAAACGATGGCAGAGAAGCTGGCAAAAGTGCGAGCCGGTCTACGTCATGCCTTTGCAGTTGAGCCTGAAGATCAGCCTCTCACGATAGAGGATATGCAGTTGCTGGAACGTATCGCCGAGGTGATCGTGAAGCGTCGGATGGCAGCGCCGGCGACGATGTTCTTGGAATCGATGGGCCCGATGAATTTTCTGGGCAGTCAGGCCCTGCATTTCATCACGCCGATCATTGATTGCGTGTTGAGTACCAACGAAGTTGAGCAGGTCGCGCGATTGCTCGAGCGCCGGGATACAGTGACTCGTCTGATTGCCATCATTGAAGCCAAGTCTGCTCCACAGGGAGCTACGGCTCAATGACGGCTTCTGCCTCCAGCCCTCCCAAGATCGATCGTCAGCCATTCTCATCGAAAAAGTCGGCGACGAGTATCGGCAGACCTATCGCGGGGAAGCGCCGACGACGGTAGAGGCCCCGTTCGAAGATGTGACGCATGGCGTGCTGAATGCGATTGCTGAAATAAAAATTGAAAAATTGGGGTCAGAGTGCAATTTCAAGAAAACCACTGCCTAATATCTTTGTGTCCGGTGGAGCAGTCGGCGAACGAGGTCAGTCCTTCGTTGACATGGTGAGGTGGCGTTTCTCCATGATCTGAGCATACTGTTTCGCTTGTCGATTGACACAAAAACACAACAGAGAACCACTCAGGTGAGACCACAGTCGTGTAAATTGAAATGTCGGCCGTCCTCTGAGTTGTCCCCTGAGTTTGGCAATCACGCCTTCGATGGAGTACACGATGTGGGAGCGGCGCTCCTTTCGCACCTTCAAGATCGAATTGAACCAACGAACCGCCGGCCACAGCCACGTGTGTGAGGGAGTCAATAGCCCTTGGGTTGCCAGATAGGCAAAGAACTCGCTTCGCAACGTTTTTCCATACGGGACTGACGGCTGTGGGAAAATCACAACGGACGCGTATTTTGCCTGACCGAAGGCGTGCCGGGGAATGCCTGCTTCTTCAGCAAGGCGCCTGGGGATGGGACGATCGTAGGCGGTATTGATTCGCCACGGGCGCATTTCATCTGATTCAGTGATCGCAATAACCTCTGCCTTACGCCGGGCTCCCATGAAGGGCAAGGGGAGTTGTATAAATCCGAGATTCAGCCGGAGTTCGCCCATGCCATGTCCCCCGGGATCTCCGCGTCGAATGACACTATCAATACCGATCTTTTTCGCGCCTTGCGCATCCGGCCAGATGACATCGCCGTGAGTCCCTGTGAGCAAGAGCGTTGCCGTCCGTAAATGTTTCTTGATGTCTTTGAGGTTGGTATCCTGGCATTCATGGAGCACGCAATAATACAGCGGCTCATCGTCATACTCCTGGACGAACGAGCGTCGATCCAGGCGAATGCAGGGTAGACCGAAGAGGGCGCAAATCTCTCCCCCATCATCGTCCTCATGTTGTACGCCAGCGTCCTGATGCGCGAGATGTGTTGGAGCTTTGGCTTGGGAGATGGTCACCACCTGGTCGATGCCGTAGGGACTGCACAAGGCATTCACCGCTGTCGTATCATATCCTTTTGACTGGGTAGACCAAATCTCCAGTGGTGTGGTCCGAGCGGAATCACGAGCATTCGCCGCAATCAACGCATAGTTGTCCCGTAGATAGTCCCGATACTCTTTGAACGACGGAAAAGGGGGTGGCTCACGCTTGTCTGATTCCGAGATGGCCTTGCTCGACACATCGAGGTTCCAATACATCACACGTTTCACCTGCCCACGCCGCGTTGGAATGGTTCGCTCGTACTCCTCAATGCCCCGCAAGATGGAATTACAGATCCGAGGATACTCACGACAGTGCGGATCTAATGCATCGCCAATAGATGCGAGGAGAAGCGGCAAGGAGTTGGAGACTGTGACGTGGTCGCCCGCCCCGGCATAGAACAGGTAATCTACGGTGGCGGCGCTAGTTACGAAGCGCACGGAATCTTCAGCCACAATGCCGCCTGTACCAAACACACACTCCGTCGTCCCGAAGTCGCCGCGCTGAAACGACCCATTCCAGACCCCCTCTATCCAAAAGGTGGGGCGAACCTCAACTAGCGGGCCATGATCAAGCGTCACGAGGCCATGGCCTCGATCGACCACAGCGACCCAGGCAAGTTTCGGCAACGAAGGATGCCTGTGAGCTATGAGTTGCATCGGTTACAGGTGAGCTCTGGTGAGAATGATGCGGTTACGCCAAGCCATCCCAGACGTCCAGGGAAAATTGCTAGGGTTATGTTCTCACAAGAATGTGGAGCCTTGCAAGAAATTGTCATGATCACCATTGAATTGACTCTCCTCAACCCCCTTCATATAATGCGAACCGCTGATCGGTTTGCCTTATCTGGCCTGCACTTATGCGATCACTCTTCAAAGGAAATGTAGCTGTAAAACTTGCGAAAGTTCGTGTTGGGCTGCGCCATGCATTTGCCGTTCAACCTGAGACTGAGCCCCTCTCCATCGACGATGTTCAATTGCTGGAACGAATAGCCGAGATGATTGTCAAACGCGGCATGGCGGCTCCGGCGACGATGTTTTTGGAATCCATGGGGCCGATGAACTTCTTGGGAAGTCAGGCCCTGCATTTCATCACGCCGATCATTGATTGCGTGTTGAGTACCAAAGAAGTTGAGCAGGTCGCGCGATTGCTCGAGCGCCGGGATACAGTGACTCGTCTGATTGCCATCATTGAAGCCAAGTCTGCTCCACAGGGAGCTACGGCTCAATGACGGCTTCTGCCTCCAGCCCTCCCAAGATCGATCGTCGCGGAGTATTGAATGCCATCGCGGAAATCGAAGAACTCTCCGGACGGAAGATTTTAGACGGAGACAAGATCATCACGCCCTGCCGTGACGACAAGACCGGTGTCGACATCTACATCTCGACCAGCAGCGCCGGCGGTGGGTTGCAGATGATGGTGACCGGTGTCGTGCAAAACATGACGGGTGAGAGCGCGCAGCGCGCAGCGCTGGGTGCCGGCGCCATTGTGATCGATGTGTTGGCCGCCAACGACGGCCGGTTGCCGCATGAAAAAATCGAGCGGATCCGCTCTATGAGGCCGGATATGATTCTGATGTCAGGTGGGACTGATGGAGGGGCGGTCACCCACGTCGTGGAGATGGCGGAATATATTGCCGCAGCGGAACCACGGCCCCGGTTCGGCGTGACCTACAAGTTGCCGCTGATCTATGCGGGCAATAAGGAAGCCCACCCGCAAGTGAGAAAGATCCTGGAAGATAAGTCGGCGCTGGTCGTTACCGAGAACATTCGACCGGTGCTGGAGCGAGAGAACTTGGCACCGGCGCGCAACAAGATTCACGACCTGTTTCTTGAGCATGTGATGCAGCAGGCGCCTGGTTATAAGAAGCTCATGGAAATGGCCGGCGCACCGATCATGCCGACTCCCGCTGCAGTCGGCCTCATCATGGAGGCGATCGCCAAACGGGAACATCTGAACCTGATCGGTGTGGATATCGGAGGAGCGACGACGGACGTGTTTTCCGTCTTCAACGGCGTCTTCAGCCGGACGGTCAGTGCCAATCTCGGCATGTCTTACAGCGTGTCGAATGTGCTTGCGGAAGCGGGACTGGCCAATATCATGCGGTGGGTCCCGTTTACGCTCGATGAGCAGACGCTGCGCAACCGGATCAAGAACAAGATGATCCGGCCCACCACCATTCCGCAGACGCTCGATGAACTGCAAATCGAACAGGCGATCGCACGGGAAGCCTTGCGGCTGGCATTGATTCATCATAAGTCGCTCGCGACCGGATTGAAGGGCGTGCAGCAGGAACGAACGATTTCCGACGTCTTCGAACAACAGGTTTCTGGTAGGACGCTGATCGATATGTTGAAGCTGGATTTGATCGTCGGAAGCGGGGGGATTCTCTCGCACGCTCCGCGGCGGATCCAATCGATGTTGATGATGGTCGATGCCTATGAGCCGATGGGCTGTACGCGATTGTCCGTCGACAGCATCTTCATGATGCCGCATCTGGGTGTGCTGTCCACCATCAACGAGAAGGCAGCCACCGACGTGTTCGTGCGAGATTGCATGATCTATCTTGGGACCTGCGTGGCGCCGATCGGACAGGGAAAGGACGGCGATCTCTGTGCCGATTGTGAAATAACCTGGCCGGACGGGAAGACCACGAAAGAGCAATTGAAGTTTGGCGAGTTGAGATTGTTTCCATTGGAGTCCGGCAAACAGGCCACGATCAAGGTTCAGCCAGCCAAGGGAGTCAACATGGGGTCAGGGGCGGGTGTGGCCGTGACAAAGGAAGTTCATGGTGGCGTCGTTGGGCTGTTGCTCGATGGGCGTGGGCGACCGCTCCGACTTCCGGCTGATCAACCAGGCCGTGTCGCGGCGCTGACGAAATGGTTCAGCGCAGTTGGGTTGTACCCAACTGCTAAGTAGTGAGGACTGGGGTACTGAGGAAAGACGCATTCATTCAGTCCTGGTGAACAAGATGGCCCATTCTTATACCCCTGGCTTAACAGTCACGGATCATACGGTCACCCACCGTCGGCGCATGTTACCGCTGCCGGGGACGGTTGTGGTCACCGTCGGGGATCTGGTCCATTCCGATCAAGTTGTGGCGCGGGCGGAGTTACCGGGGAAAGTATTCCCGGTCAATCTGGCCAATCAGCTCAGCGTGGCTCCGGGTGAGATCAAAGACTATCTCATTAAGAAGGAAGGCGATGTCGTCGAAAAGAACGAAATCCTCGCTGAGAACAAGCCGTTGATCACATGGTTTAAGACGGAGATTCGTTCGCCGGTCGCGGGGACGATCGAATCGGTGTCGAGCGTTACGGGACAAGTCCTCTTGCGCGAACCTCCACGGGTGCTTCAGCTGCTCGCCTATGTGGACGGAACCATCATCGAAACGATTCCACAGCAGGGTGTCGTGGTCGAAACAACGTGCAGCCTTGTCCAGGGGATCTTCGGCATCGGTGGAGAAACGTCCGGGGAAATCGTCATGGCGGTGAAGACGCCTGATGAGCCGTTGACACCGGGTCACTTCAATAGCGCCATGAAGGGTACAGTCGTGGTCGGAGGCTCGTTTCTTTCAGCCGAGGCGATGAAGCAGGCCAAGGCGGTTGGTGTCGCCGGTTTGGTGGTCGGCGGGATTCACGATGAAGATTTGCGCGCCTTGCTGGGCTATGACCTTGGTGTGGCCATTACTGGAACAGAGCAGGTGGGGTTTACGCTGATCCTGACCGAGGGGTTCGGGACGATTCCGATGGCGGCCAAGACCTTCAAGCTGCTCTCCTCCCATGTCGGCCGGAAGGCGTCAATTTCCGGTGCCACTCAGATCAGAGCCGGTGTGATTCGTCCTGAGATTATTATTCCGCAGGAACACACCAGCACGAAGGGGGCAGCTCAGTCACAACGCGGGGGTATTCGTCTCGGCGATTCGGTCCGGATCATCCGCGATCCGATGTTCGGGCGCATCGGTGAAGTATCGGCGCTTCCATCAGGGCTCACCAAGATTCCCACAGAGAGTGAGGTGCGGGTCTTGGAAGTGAAATTTTCAGATGGACAGAAAGCCGTCATCCCACGGACGAACATCGAAGTCATCGAAGGGGCATGAGCGACGTGAATTCTCAGACCTCAATCGGCCAACGGAGCGTATGTTTGGTTGTTCGGACTCTGCTGGTGTCTGGTTGGCTCTGTTCCTCTGCCTTGGGACAGACATCGATCAGCGCTCCCCAAGACATGCGGGTCTTCGATACACCGAGTGATGGTGGAGGCAGCCTCACCGTGCAGTGGGCTTCTTCATCATGGGATGGTCCGGATGTACGGTATCAAGTTTTGGCCGGCGATGCGGCTGCGATTGATCCGGCAGCACTGACGATCGTTGCAGAGTTCCCAGCGAACACGAAATACGTCAAAGACGCAAAGACCGCCTGGTAGCACTGACGATCGTTGCAGAGTTCCCAGCGAACACGAAATACGTCAAAGACGCAAAGACCGCCTGGTGGACCAGGAACGTCGACAAGACGTGGCATCAAGTCCTCATCAGAAGCGCGAAGGGATTCGAGGTCAAGGATGGGACATCCTATGCCGTTGCGGTGGCAGCCGTTCAAGGCGGCCAGCGGATCTTCAGCCCGGTCTTGGTGGCCGGTCCTTCGCCGGACTGGTTCAATTGGAATCAGCTCAATAATCTCATCATTGCGTTGTCGTTCGGAGGGCTGGTCTTCTACTCGATCAGTTACGCGAAGCGACACGAGATCTTCCTACGACGGATTCCAGGTCTTGATGCGGTCGATGAGGCGATCGGACGCGCGACGGAGCTGGGCAAGCCGATCCTCTATCTGACCGGCGCGCATGATCTGCATGATCCCTCCACGATCGCCGCCGCAGTCATTTTAGGGAAAGTTGCCAAACGGGCCGCGCTCTACGAAACGGAATTGCTGGTGCCGCACCGCGAACCGATCACGATGGCGGTCTGCCAGGAAATTACCAAGCAGGCCTATTTGGAAGCGGGCAAGCCGGATCTCTTCAAAGAAGACGCCAATTTTTTCATCACTGCCGATCAGTTCAGCTACACGGCGGCAGTGGACGGCATCATGTTGCGGAAGAAGCCGGCCGCGAACTTCTTCATGGGCGCGTACTTCGCCGAATCGTTGTTGCTGACGGAGACCGGCGCAAGTACCGGCGCCATTCAGATCGCCGGCACCGACTCGGACCATCAGCTTCCGTTCTTTGTGACGACCTGCGACTATACCTTGATCGGCGAGGAGCTCTACGCTGCCAGCGCGTACCTCTCCAAAGAACCGGTGCAGATCGGAACGCTCCGTGGTCAGGATATTGGGAAGGCGGTCGTTCTGAGTGCCATCGGTATCGGCATCGTATTGGCGACAGTGGGAGCCGTCACCGGCGCGCAATGGCCTCAGCTGTTTCTTGATCTCTTAAGGGATTTAAAATGATCTTTCTCCGCCGACAGCTGCCCCTCTTGATCACCTTGGTCACCGGCCTTCTGTTTGCCGCCCAGTATTACGTCCCGCATCCCGCTTCGGAACAGATGCTCACCTCCGCGACGAAGTGGCTACAGATTGTCGGTGGGTTTGCCTTGATCTTGGGAGTGACCAGTCTGTTTCATCAGCATGCGGTGAAGATCAGACGCCAAGAAGCGGGGTGGGGCTACAGTCTCGTGCTGTACGTCGGGATGCTCGGCACTATCGCGGTTGGGCTCTGGGCCAATGGCAAGGAAAGTGTGGAAGGCACCATGACGGCCTTCGGCTGGATCTACAACTACATGATGGTCCCGCTGCAAGGAACGATGTTTGCCATCTTGGCCTTTTTTATCGCCTCCGCGGCCTATCGCTCGTTCAGGGCCAAGAGTCGTGAAGCGGCCGTGCTGTTGGTTGCAGCGGTGATTGTCATGATGGGACGGGTGCCGTTGGGTGAGTATCTGATTCCTCTAAGCGGCGACGTCTCTTCTTGGATCTTGAACGTGCTCAACTCTTCCGTGCGTCGGGCCATTCTGATCGGGGTCAGTCTCGGGGCCGTGGCCCTGTCCTTCAAGATCATCTTCGGCGTGGAGCGGTCGTATCTCGGGGGAGGTAAGGAGTGAGGGGGTAGGGGGGGAGGTGTTGTGGGTATGAGTTTGTCGGAGCGCATGCTCAAGATCGATCGGCGGATCATCTTCCTGGTGATCGGTCTCTGCACGCTCTTGCCGTTGCTCTATCCGGTTGGTTTGCCGATCAAGATTTCCTCCGAAGTGCGTGGCGTGTACGACCATATTGAATCGTTGCCCGAGCAGTCGGTGTTTTTGCTGTCGATCGATTTCGACCCGGCATCCAAACCGGAACTGTACCCACAAGCGATTGCCCTCCTGCGTCATGCCTTCAGGAAGCACCTTCGTGTCGTCACGATGACTCTTTGGGTGTCAGGCACCGGCATGGCGGATCAATTAGTGACACAAGTGGCCAAAGAGATGGGGAAGGAATACGGAACAGACTATGCCTTTCTCGGATGGAGTCCCGGTGGGCAGGCCGTGATTATCAACATGGGGCAGGATCTCTATTCGGCATTTCCCAGCGACTATAGCGGAAAGTCCACGAAAGACTTGCCGGTGTTGGACGGCGTGCGGAGCTTGAAGGATGTTGGGTACATGGTCAGTTTAGGTGCGGGACGACCGGGGGTGGAAGAGTGGTATGTCTTCGGTAAGGATAAGTATAAGTTCGATCTCGGCGGCGGTTGCACGGGAGTCATGGCGCCGGGATTGTATCCGTTGCTACGGAGCGGGCAGATCAACGGCCTGATCGGCGGACTCCGGGGTGCGGCAGAATATGAAAGCCTCATCGGCCAAAAGGGCAAGGCTGTGGCGGGGATGGATGCGCAGTCGGCCACGCATCTCGCCATCATTCTGTTGGTAATCATGTGTAACTTGTTTTACTTTTCGCTGCGGCAGCAGAGAGGGTGAGATACGTGTGACTGAGCTACCGTTTGAGTCAATCGTAGGCGCGTGGGTTGCGACAGGGTTGACTCTACTCATCTTTTCATTTCTCTACAAAGACAACCCGCTGTTCAAGCTTGCAGAACATCTCTATGTAGGCGTGTCAGTCGGCTATGTGATCGTGAAGACCTACGATACGGTCATCGTACATCTGGTCGTCAAGCCGATTGTTGAGAATGGTGAATTCGCCTTGCTGATTCCCGTCGCCATTGGGATGCTGATGCTGACTCGGTATGTGCCGAAGGCCGCGTGGATGTCCCGGTATGCGTTCGCTTTCATTGTCGGGATGGGCGCTGGGTTGGCGATCCCGAGAACAGTCTCATCCTTCATTCTCAAGCAAGTCGAGGATACCATTCGACCGTTGTTGTCGGTGACCGGACCGGACAGCCTCACGTTTTCGATGAATCTGCTCAATCCAGCCAGCCACCTTAACGCAATTATTATCTTGCTCGGAGTCAGCTCGGTGTTGTTCTACTTTTTCTTCTCGATCGAGCATAGCGGAGCGGGGAAGGCGGTGGCGCGAACCGGCATCCTCTTCCTGATGATTTCGTTCGGCGCCGGGTTCGGCTATACGGTCATGGCGCGCATGTCGCTGTTGATCGGCCGCTTGACGGACTTGATCGAATTCTCCGATGCCTCCTATGGCCGTCCGACTGTTTGGCTGTCGCTCCTCACGATTGGGGCTCTCTTTCTGCTGGCTCGACGAGGTCGAGCACAACCTCCTGATGCTCATTGAGAAGGAGGGGTAGTCAAAGCGGTTGCGGCTTCAACCGTTTGTCCCCTACAATGTCCTTTACTATGATCTCCGGTATCGTAAAAGACCCTGCTCAATACCCTGTCCTGCGGAATCTGCAATTTTCTCCCATTAAACAGGGAGAGGATCAGCTGATCGTGCTCTGGGACCCCAGTGGTTTGAGCAAAGAGAAGTTGGTTCTGCCGCTCAATTTCTTCTTCATCGTGCAACATTTCGACGGAGAACATTCCATCCAAGACATCGGTGCTCTGTATCTGAAACGGTTCGGCGAGTTTCTGATGCCGAATAAGGTAGAGCAGCTCGTGATGGATTTGGAGCAGAAACTCTTTTTGGAGGGGGAACGGGTCGAGGCTACCAAGCAACAGGCTCGGATTGCGTATCGGCGGCAACCAATCCGGCAGGCGGCGTTTGCCGGTCGCAGCTATGAGGCGGACGGTGTCAAACTGAAGAAGCAGATCGATGGGTTTTTTACATCCGGCGAGGGGCCTGACTTTAAGCCGTCAGAGAACCGAGGCAAATTGATCAAGGGGCTGGTCGCCCCCACGTATGATCTTAAACAAGCCGGATCGGTCTACGC
>JACRQB010000297.1 GCA_016222925.1 Nitrospirota bacterium
GAATTTCTTGGGCGAACCGATTTCCAGATCAAACTCAGGGGGTATCGGATTGAGTTGGGCGAGATCGAGGTGCGCCTGACGGAACATCCCCGGATCGAACAAGCAGTCGTGACGGCGCGTGAGAATCAAGCCGGAGAGAAATACCTGGCCGCATACATTGTGGCTCGTGATTCCGACGGAGAACCGGCAGGATGGCGGGAGTTTCTCAAAGAGCGCTTGCCGGACTATATGATTCCTGCAGCGCTGGTCTGTCTCCCTGGGCTGCCATTGAATCAGAACGGAAAGGTTGATCGGACGCTTCTGCCGGACCCTGAGGCGTATCTGGCGTCGAGCCGCCGCTATGTCGGGCCGCGTCATCCGGCGGAAGAGATGCTCGCGAACATCTGGTCGGCCATTCTAAAACGGGACCGGATTGGCATTCATGACAATTTCTTCGATCTCGGCGGACATTCGCTGCTGGCGACGCAGGTGATGGCGCGTGTGCGCTCCGTCTTTCGTGTGGAACTGCCGTTGCGAACACTCTTCGAGGCGACGACGGTGGCCAAACTAGCGGAAGCCATAGAGTCGAGCCGTCTTCAGGCCGGAGAGATGGTTGCGCCTTCGATCGTGCGAGTGGGCCGTGACGGGCCGGTTCCGCTCTCCTTTGCCCAGCAGCGTCTGTGGGTCCTGACGCAACTGGAGCCGGACGGGGCCTCCTACAATCTTCCGATCGCGCTCCGATTATCGGGGACACTAGATATCAAGGCGCTCGAATGGAGCATCAACGAGCTCGTTCGGCGGCACGAGGCGCTGCGGACTATAGTGTCCCGGGCAGAGGGACAACCGGTGCAAGTCGTGATGCCGCCATCGGCGTTGACCGTACCCATCGTCTCGCTCGAACATGTGAGCGGGTCGGAACGGGATGCGGCTCTGTTGCGGCTCGCGACGGCCGAAGCGCAACGTCCGTTCGAGCTGGCCTACGGTCCCATGCTACGTGTCACGCTGCTGAGGCTTAGCGTGGAGGAACATGTTCTTCTGCTGACGATGCACCACATCGTGTCCGATGCGTGGTCCTCTCATATCCTGGTTCGAGAAATGACCGAACTCTACGTTGCTCAGGTCCAAGGCAGGCCGGCGTCACTACCGGAACTGCCGGTTCAATACGCGGATTTCTCGGTCTGGCAGCGACAATGGCTGTCGGGTTCACACTTGGAGCAACAACTCGACTATTGGAAGGAGCGCCTGGCTGGTGCGCTCGAGCCGTTAGCCATTTCGATGGAACGTCCGCGGCCTCCGGTTCAGACTTCGCATGGTGCTTCGTTGAGCCTCACATTGTCCCCTGAGTTGTCCTCAGCGATCATGGAGCTCACCCGGCGAGAGGGCGTCACGCTGTTCATGACCCTGCTGGCAGGCTTCTATGCATTGCTGTTTAGGTATACCGGACGGCCGGACCTCGTTGTCGGGTCTCCTATTGCCAACCGTACCCACAGCGAAATCGAAGGGCTCATCGGTTTCTTCGTGAATACGCTGGCGTTGAGGGTCGACTTGTCGGCAACCCAGACGGTTCGTGAGCTCTTGGCGCTCGTTCGACAGGTTTGTCTCGGCGCCTACACACATCAGGATGTGCCGTTTGAAAAACTTGTCGAGGTTCTGCAACCCGTACGAAACGTCAGCTACTCGCCGATCTTCCAGGTCATGTTCGAGCTGCAAAACGCGCTCACCTCCGAGTTGGTCGTGCCGGGACTCCACATCACTACTGTAGACGTAGAGCCGCTGACGGCCAAGTTCGATCTGACGATGACCCTGTGCGAAACGGAGGGCGGGCTGACGGCGTCGATGGAATACAATACTGATCTGTTTTCCTCCGACAGCATTAGTCGCATGCTTCACCACTATGAACTGATTCTACACGATATGACAGCGCAGCTAGATATGACGATGGAAGGGTTACGTCTGTTGACCGACAGGGAAGAGCAGCTCTTGTTGAACGATTGGAACAGGGGAGCCCGCTTGTCGGTTCCGGATCGATCTTTTTCCCAGTTGTTCGAAGCACAGGTGTCGGCGACGCCGGACAGCGTGGCAGCCGTCTGGTTGAATCGCCCTGTGACCTATCACGAATTGAATCGTCAGGCGAACCGGATTGCCCACGCGTTGCGGCTCAAAGGAGTGGAGTCGGAAGCAGTCGTGGCGCTCTTGGGTGACCGAGACCGCGACTTTCTTGCGATGCTTCTGGGAATTTTCAAGGCCGGCGGCATCTACCTGCCGCTCGATGCAGGACATCCGGATCATCGTCTGGCACGTATGCTCGGTGATAGTCGACCACGTGTGCTGTTGACCACGGAGACCTATCGGCAACGCGTGAAGCCGCTGATGGAAGAGCTCTCGGAGAATGATCGTCCGACCCTTCTGACGATGGAAGTGATTCAGTCATCGGTGAAGCACGACATGAATCCCTTCACGTCTTCCCATCCAGCGGAAGCCGCCTATGTGATCTATACATCCGGTTCTACCGGAGTCCCCAAGGGAGCGATCGTCGAACAGCGTGGGATGCTCAATCACCTGTGGGGCAAGGTAAGCATGCTTCAGCTGACAGCCCAAGATGTGATCGCCCAAACCGCATCCCAGTGCTTCGATATTTCTGTCTGGCAGTTTCTGGCTCCGCTGTTGTGCGGTGGACAGGTCTGCATCATTCCCGACGACATTGCTCGTGACTCGGGGCGGCTGCTGCATTATGTGGAGGCAGCGGGCGTCACGGTCCTCGAGACGGTGCCGGCGATGCTGCAGGGCATGCTCGATATGGCGGCCAACAGTGGCGAGTGCGAACCGGTACTCACAGGGTTGCGGATGGTGTTACCGACCGGAGAAGTGCTGCCTGCGTCGCTCTGCCGACGTTGGCTTGGCCGTTATCCATCAGTTCCGCTGATCAATGCCTATGGCCCGGCGGAATGTGCGGACGATGTAGCCCTGCATCAGATCAGCCGGAGTCCGGAGGGGCAAACCGCCTCTATGCCGGTAGGCAGGCCGGTGCCCAATATCGAGCTCTACGTGTTGTCTCCGTCTCTGAACCCTCTACCGGTCGGTGTCGTGGGAGAATTGTGCGTGGCCGGAGTTGGTGTCGGGCGAGGGTATCTTCATAATCCGGCCAAGACAGCGGAGGTGTTCATCCCCCATCCTTTCACGAAAGAACCAGGCGCTCGTCTTTATCGGACCGGTGACATGGCGCACTATCTGTCGAACGGGGTCATTCAGTTCCTCGGTCGGAGGGATCATCAGGTCAAGGTGCGGGGTTTCAGGATTGAGCTAGGAGAAATTGAGTCACGGCTCCTCGAACATCCGGATGTGCACGAGGCCGTGGTCGTAGCCAAAGAGGACGACAGCGGCGATAAACGGCTTGTCGCCTATGTATCAAGCTGTTCTTCAGGTGATGCTCTGCGCGACTTCCTGCGAGAGCGGTTGCCTGACTATATGGTGCCCCACGTCGTCGTCCTGGAGTCGTTGCCCCGCAACGCCAACGGGAAGATCGATCGCCGCTCATTGCCCGACTCGACCGGACGGGATCCGCACCGGACATTCGTCGCACCCCGCACGGAGATGGAAGCGATGGTTACGCGCGAGTGGGCGGAGGTGCTCGGCCTGCCACAAGTGGGAATTCACGATAACTTTTTTGATTTGGGGGGGCATTCGCTATTGGCAGCGCAGCTGATTTCGCGTATCCAGCGGATGATCGGGAAACCAATTGCGCTGCTCGATCTCTTCCAGGCTCCAACGGTCGAGGGTCTGGCGAAACGGATTATGAGTCAAGGCAAGACGGCATCTTCTCCGCTCGTGGTGCTTCAAGCAGGACGTGGGCACGCGCCACTCTTCTGTTTTGATCCGACAGGGACGCATGTCGCGGCGTATCAATCGCTTGCTTATGCGCTGGGCAAGGAGCGACCGGTCTACGGATTGGCGCTGAGCTGGATCTTCTCAGAACCGTGGAATCGTCTATCGATGGATCTGATCGCCGCACGCTATGCCGCGATCATCCGAGACCGGCAGCCGGATGGGCCGTATCATTTGCTCGGATGGTCTAATGGGGGAGCCATTGCTCTGGCTGTAGCGCAGCAGCTTGAACGACAAGGACAGTCAGTCAATTTCCTCGGCATTCTGGATACGCAACTCCAGACCACATTGAATTCCACGGATTCAGTCGAGGAAGAACTCCTCCATTATATACAGGGAGACCGCCAGGAGGCCTATTTAGCTGTGCCCGATGCTGAACGGCAGGCACTCAGAGATGCCCTGGAGCGGTTGGGCGACGAGGATCGGGTGGAATATGGGATTCGTTGGGCTCAGGACCGGAAGCTGCTGTCCCGCGAGGAGTCGGATGCATCCATCGCCGCCTTGAAAGTCGCCTATGCGCTAGATCGCGAAACGGCCAGAACTCTTCGTACTGTGGCGCAGGGTCCGCTGCAGGCCTCGGTTCATGCCTGGTGGACCAGCGCGACTCTTCAGAAACAGGGGAAAGCGCCAGTTGATTGGTCTTTATACACAACGGGAGCTGTGGAGATCGGAACCATTGTGGGAGAGCATACGGATGCGGTGCAGAGTATTCAGGTACATCAACGCATCAGTGAAATATTGACAATGATGCACGTCCGTGACGCGCAGAAGGAGGCGTATGGAGTACAATCCTGACACCGGCGGCAAGTTCAAGATCGTGATGAATACCTATCGGGTGTTCGGTTTTTGGGAAACTCTCAAGGAAATCCTTCTCTATCTCTTAAGCCAAAAGCCACACGACGATTTCGATAAGAAGTATGGAGTCATGACGTCCGGTGTCACGGAATCCTCCGAAGCGGGTATCGCCGATGAGACGGCAAGAAGCTTGGCGGTGGGCTATGTTCCGACGAGGGAAGTCGTGATCCGACATATTCTGGAGAGCACTACGAAGGAACTCGATCTTAATGAGTTCACCTTCGTGGATCTGGGATGCGGGAAAGGTCGTACCTTGATCGTAGCGGCGCAACTGCCGTTTAAGGAAGTGATCGGGGTAGAACTGTCTCCGTTACACTGCGAGGTGGCGGAAGCCAACATCAAACGATATTTGTCGGATGGAAAGCAACCGGCGCTCTGCAGAAATGTCAGAGTCAGTTGTGCCAATGCGGCCAATTTTGTGTTTCCAGACACGAATCTTTTAATTTACATGTACCGGCCCTTCCTGGGGCCAATATTCAAGCACGTCGCTGATAATCTGCGTCGTTTCCAAGCGGTCACCGGACATCGCGTTCTGATTGCGTATTCGTGCCCGGTGGAGGAATTGATGCTCGAGGAATACGCGGGGTTTGTGAAACGAACCGAGTATCAAGTGATCTCAATGGACTATTCATGGAGTCTGTGGGAATGCCAGGCAGAAATATCGCCGATACTTGCTCTAACTGCTCAGGATTGATTTCGTATACTCGGTCAAACGCTGCCTTTCTTGCTTCAGATTTTGACGTTGTGCAATAACTGGCCGACTGTTGTAAATTTTCGTCTTGTGATGGGTCCCTAGTTTCAGGTTGAAGAGATCCAGTTTGGTTCCTTAGAACAAGCTAAAATGGGACGAGGCAGCGCTCCAGTCTCCGCGGATCCGATCGACCTCCATAGCCTGAAATGTTGATATCTTGGAGATCCCCCACAGCCTTAGTTTAGGATTCCACTCATTTCTTTGCAGGTTCTTAGGGCATCTCGAGTGGCGTGAGGAGGTTCGGGATCGTGTAGGGTACCCTGAAAAGTTCCTTCTCATTGTTATTCTTTCATAGCCGAAGGGTTACGGAAGAACCTTTCAGTCAGTCTGATAAGACTTCCTCACTATTGCATATCCAACCTGTCGTGAGGGCCTGCCGACTGTTGAAGCCTTTTTATTACAGGGCGGTTTCAAGTTCCAAGTGCACGGGTGAATGAGAGCGGAGTTCCGCATAGACTTCCAAGGGCGTGGCAAAGTCGAGACATGTTCTCGGGCGCGTGTTCAGCCGATGGGCGATGGCATTCAACTATAACCGGACAAGTCTGTCCCTTTGGGCAGGTACTGGCGCAGCAGGCCATTGGTGTTTTCGTTGGTGCCACGTTGCCAGGGGCTGTACGGCTCGGCAAAGAAGATCTGGATCGCGAGCCGCTGAGTCAACTGCTCATGCTCAGCCATCTCTTTGCCCCGATCATCCGTCAAGGTTTTCCGCAGCGGAGCGGGGACATGCCGAAGTTTCTTCGTGAAGCCCTTCGTGGCATCCGTCCCCTCCATCCGGGCCAGGATAACCAGGCGGGTCGTCCGCTCCACCAAGGTCCCGACAGCCGACCTATTGCGCGCCCTCTTGATGAGGTCGCCTTCCCAGTGACCCGGCACGGTGCGAGTGGCCACTTCGGCGGGACGCTCGGCGATGGGCGTCATGTTGGGAATCTGGCCGCGGCGGTCTGCGTCTCGTGCCCGAGGCCGACGTGCCTTGCGCGCCTGACGCAACGCCGCCACCAGCTCGCTCCGCAGCGCTCCGCGTGGCAGCACATAACAGGCCTACATAGATGGTCTCAGCCGAGAGGTGTTTCCGCATGTCGTCAGGATCCGCGCGTCGGAGCCGCCCGGCAATCTGCTCGGGCGAGCAGCCCTGGGCGCTCGGCCCAACATTCGGGCCATCATCCGCAGCGAATGGCCCCGGGCCAATCCCAGGCTCATGGTCTCACGTTCGTCGGCCCTCAGGTGTCGGTAGTATCTTGTTGTCATGGCAACACCTTAGCCCTTCAGGGCCTGCAGTGTTGCACTTGGAGTTAGAACTCAAGCTGCGATTCATGCGAATCGGTCCGAGCACGAAACACAGCAAGCTCCTCTCGCTACTACTGGGCAGCCTGCAAGCCTGACGTTTGCTGAATTTGTCCCGATGTACCTTCAATATCTTAAAGCCAAGCGACCGAAGAACGATGGGCGGAATCAAACCGTTCTGACGCACCATCTTATTCCGCATTTCGGCTACAAGAAGCTCTCTGGTATCTGCCTTGAAGATGGATTGGCTTACCTGGAAAAGCGTCGCTCTGTCTTGATCGGCCCAGAGGATAAGAAACGACATGTGGCTCCCGGG
>JACRQB010000022.1 GCA_016222925.1 Nitrospirota bacterium
CATGAGCTTCACGTTGACAAACTTTTTGATCCGTTCCGAGGTCGCCACTTCGCCGTCGAGCCAGAGTTGCTCATCCTTGATCTCGGCCCGGCGTAACAGCGCGTGGGCTGCAGCCACGGCTTCTTCCGTCGCGCGCTGCGCATCTTCGATATGACGCACTTCTTCCGCCGTCTTCAGCACGCGCTGCTCATAAAATGGGTCCCGCTTTGGTTTGAGACTGTATCCCCGCTCTTGTAATCGCGCGGCATGGATGATCGGAAAATTCGCCGGCACCGAAAGACGGCGGATCTTGGACTCTTTCAACACCACATGGACGATATCGACTGCCGTCGGATCTTTGATTCCCTGTTTCTTCGCCTTTTGTTCAATTTCCGAGTAGGATAAGACTCGATCCACTGAGGCTTGGGTCCTGGCACGATCCATTTCCAGATCGCTCATGACCATCAACCGCTCACCTTTGATTTCCAGATAGATGAACGGGTCCGGCGCCATGAAACGTGTGGCATAGTACAGATTCGAGTCATGCTCGCTGGCGGCAATAAAGAGTGTGGCCACTTCTGCTTGGGGCGTCGTAGTGCGTTTCATAGATGCATTAGTGAGATGATGGCACCAGACAAGGCAGCAAAGATGCTATCAAGATGCTCAAAATGGTTGCTCGGCAAGGCCGCAGCAAGTGAGGGACCGAGGCGTACCCTCCGCGGTACGTTGAGGGACTGAACGATGCGAGAACGAAGCCGGCAAGCATTTTCAGCATCTTGAATCGGATGCTAGCATGGGGGCGGGGGTCGGTCAAGAATAGTAGTCGGTCAAGAATCAAGGCTCTCACGGCACGGCGGGAGCCGTCGATGGAGTCAGGTCTCTCGGTCGCACTCCAGACTCTTCATCCGGCGTCACTAAATCGATCGGCAGCGTCAGCGTGTTCGTGAGAACATCGACGGCCAGTTGCGCCAACCCCGAGAGACCGGACGCAAAGGACTTCACCGGTAAATAGGTGACCTCGGGATCTTCCAGCGCTCCCTTCGCAGTGAACATCGCCGTGGCGATGCCCTTGCGGTCCCCTGCAACGATTCGCCCAAAGAGCGGAATCGTCTTAAGGAATTGTGAGTAGGACCCGAACGGACTCACGGCGACGGCCAGATCCAGCTGGTCTGTCGGCAAGTCATAATTCCCGGCAGCTGTAATTTTCAGAATTGGGCTGTCGATGATCAGATTTTCCGTCTGAAACATCCCATCTTGAATGGCAACGGTGGAAGAGATTCTGTTGTATGGCAGCCCTTCCTTTTCAAGATCGACCTTCCCCTGCAACACAGCCGGGAGGTTCAACAAACTAATGATCTTCCAGACTGCCCGCTCGTTCGTTTTCAGGATGCGACCATTTTCCAATAACAACTCGACTTTGCCGTTCAATGAAGGATAGACCCCATGCGGGTTGCGCCCATGCCCGCGAAGCACGCCGCTGAATCGAATCTCTCCCGATGCGCTATGGACCTGCGCTTTGGTCAGCCGCAACAGGTCTTCAAATTCTACTCCGGTAGCCCTGAATGACAGGTCGAAATCCGCCGGTGCTTTGGGGGGCAGTTGCACGACGAGCCGTCCGGCCACGTGTCCATGGGTGGACTCTCCGGAAAGACGATCGATATCAAGCACTCCGTCCTGAATATTGATTCGAGCGGCAAGCGACTTCGCCATCCAGTTTCGAACCGTGGCCTCTATGGCGACGTCACTCCCTTGAACCTTAAACGACAGCTGCTTGAGTTCGACCTCGTTGCGGGCAACCTTTACGCGGGCATAGAAATCTTGTAGATGCCCATCAATCCCTTTCACCAGCATCAGCCCGTTCGTCAGCCCCATCCATCCGGTCACCCGCCAGGTCTTCCAATCGGGCTCCTTTCCTTTGACATCAAGCGAGACTTCGATATTGCCCGCTTCAAGCCCACCTTTGGCTAGCCATTCGGGAAGATTGAGTACCGATAACGTACCGGTCGCCACGGCCATGTCGATCAGAAAGCCATTCCCGAACTGCATGGTTCCCTTAGCAGGAATGGTCACCGAGGGTAACACCAGCTCGATGCGATGCAGCTTGATGCTGGCAGACTGAGGCATCACCCCTTCAAACTCCACCGTGGCGCGCGGACCGACGGGTTTCGCAATTACCCCCAGCGCGATTTTGGCCTCATCCAACACAACGGACCCTTGGAGATGCGGTCTTGCCGTCGAACCAGAGACGGCAATCGTTGAGCTGAGCACCCCCTCGAACGCACTTTGTTCAATCACCGAGGAACGAAACAACCGAACCATCTGCGCCGCATCGCCGCGCGTACGAATACCAAAATCCTGATACTGGCTTTGGGGTCCTCCGGTAACGGTACCGTGAACCTGCACAGCGGTTCCCCCAAGATGTCCGGTCACTTGATCGAACTGGGTGGCTCCATCGGCCAAGACAAATCTTCCCTGCAACCCGGTCACACGCTCCGGTACATTCACATGGGTGAAACTCACTTGACGAGCGGTGATCTCCCCACCGGCAAACGTGATCCCACCGGGCTGATTCAACGGTCCCACGAGGCGAAATGTGGATTGCGCCGTCCCCTCAGCGTCACGGATACCGGCGAGCAACTGCGTGACGCGCTCCGCTTTCAGGGTCCTCGCCAGAAACTCAATAAGCTGCGCTGCCGCCGTCTCTCCCGTAATCTCCAATTCCAGCCACGGGCCTGCGTCGAGAAACGACACCTCCGCCTTTCCACCCGTAATCTGCATCGCCCCATACATGCCAGAGACCTTCGCAATGCGCACACGCCCAGTCTCGACCACCAACTCTCCGATCGTCGAAAGTTGGGGACCCCTCGTGGCAGACCCGGTGAGCGTTGCATTCACCACTTGCACCTTCCCGTCGATCTGGCGATCCGCCAGCAGGGCTGGAAGCTGCGGATGGATCCAGTCAGGGGGAATGGTTTTCAGGAGCTGAGGAAGGGCAACCAGAGAACTGCTGAACGTGACGGCAAACGTCGGTTGAGGAGTCAGCAGGCCGGCCAGATTGGCCTTTCCTCTCAGTGTGATGTTATTCAAATGCGCGATCATGTCTGAGAGAACCATGTCATATCCGGACACACCCGGCATCACGCGAACGGTACTCTTAAGATTTAACGCCCCTTGAAGATGCTCAGAAACCGGCCTGGGGCCAAGAAAGTCAGCCGCGTCCCGAATGTTGAGATCAGAGCAACCTACACTCGACGTGCTCCGACTTGAGAGATCGAATGCCATCAGGTCTGGCGGCATCAATAACCGTGATTGTTCCGTTGACGAGCGTCGCCTCTCTGATCATGAGTGTCCGCGCCATCATGTCCATCGTGTGCTGGTCGACATCTACGGGCCCGTTCAACTCATCGGAGATATTCCATCGACCGCGTTCGTTCCGCCGAAGCGTCAGCGTCGGCTCTTCGATCAACAATCGCTTACCGACAACTTGTTTTTTGAGGAGTGGCAGGAGGCGTAAGACTAAATCAATACGCTTCGCCGTCAGGACTATCTGCTCTGATTGAGGATCGTGAATCTTGACCTCGGTGAGTTCCACGCGGATACTCGGGAAGATCACAAACTTGACGCGATGCACGTCGATCTTTCTACCCAGACTCTCCTCGAGCTGTTCCAACACAAAATCTTTGAGATA
>JACRQB010000296.1 GCA_016222925.1 Nitrospirota bacterium
CCAATCTCTTCTTCGAGTTCCCACAAGAATCGGATGTTGATCGGCCAACCTTGCTCGATCGCATATTGAGCGCCAAACATCGCCGTGAGAGCCGGGCCCTTGTCATCGGTCGCCCCTCGCCCCCGATACATCCCGTGTTCATTCGTAAAGGCAAACGGCGCCTGCCTCCATTCCGGCTCCTGCGCCGGCTGCACGTCCAGATGATTATAGATTGTGACGGTCGGATACTCAGGCCCTACCATCCACCCGCCGGAGACGATGGGGTACCCACCGGTTTCGACCACGTGAACCTTGGCATTCATCCCGATCAAATACTGCTCCGCAAGGTCAGCCATACGTCGCATATCGCCCGCGCGGGATGAATCCATGCTGATCGACGGCACCTCCACCATCTGGCCCAAGAGATCCTCAAACCTTGGCCGTGATTCCTTCACAAAAATCCTCAGTTGCCGCTCATTCACCATACGAGTGCTCCTCCTTGATGAAAAGACGGGGAATTATAGCGATCAAGTCTCGCAAGAGAAAGCAGCCCCGGGTTCTAAACTCAGAATGATGATAAAATGTCTTTCACCCAGCATGACCACGTCGGCACGAATCATCGCTCCTCTCGTTATTGCTCTGCTCACACTTCTAGGAGTAGACAGACCGATACCGGTGTGGGCGGAAGAACCGACCAGCATCCAACAGATTCTCGAAGAACCACGGGGCTACCACCTTCGGCATGTCATCTTGCGGGGCATTGCACGGGATGTGCAACCTCTGGAGCCTTACCCAATTGCCGATGGAGACAATTGTTATGGTGCGTACTTGTTCCGTCTTGAGGACGATGAGGCGACGATTCCAGTGGCAGTGTTAGGCATATGTGGTAGACCGGTTGTCCGCGATCCGGAAGTCGAGGATGGAGATCGTGTCGAAGTCAGCGCCACGATTCAGGCACCGAGTCACGGAGGGCACTATCTCAGTTTCAAAGGATTGAAAGCGATGGCCGAACAAGAACGTGTGGTACAGGCAATCGCCGATCGCATTCTTCCAATTGTCGAGTAACCACCTCAGCAGCCGGCCATGGGACCAATACACGTCAACTCCACCAGTTCAGTCAACCGACCGAAGGAGTAGGTGAAGGAAGCGATGGTTCAACTACTTATAATTATGGCATCATTCATAGTGGCACTGTCGGCCGGCTGTGCGAACAGCCAAGGGTTCAATCGGACGGCGATGAACGAAGTTCTTCATGTCGAGCCTACCCCAATCCCTGAGAGTCAGCCCCTTGCGAGCCAGGGCGTTCACCTTTCCACACCCCTTCGGCTCGGTGTCTTTTTTGCCGATCACGACTTTCCACACAGACAGTCCGTCCGAACGGTGGAATGGCTGGCTAGGGATAGAGACCAGCTACTCCGCGAGCTAGCTCAGCTACAAGATACGCATGTCCTCCAGGATGCATTCGTACTGATGGATGCCACTCTGCGAGGTGAAGATATCCGCGGGATCCGCCAGGCTGGTGCTCGGTACGGAGTAGATCTGGTCTTGATCGTCGACGGAGTTGCGGCCGTCGATCGATACAACAACCGCTTTGCCTGGTTGTATCCGACCTTAATCGGCGCCTATCTCGCCCCTGGTACCGAAAGCGACACGCTCGTCATGATCACCGGCGGCTTGTGGGCTGTGCGCTCCGAATGGCACGCACCGATGCAGACAGTTGAAGGAACATCGAAGCTGGTCGGATCAGCGGTCTTAGTCGAAGATATCGTCGCGCTACAAGAGGCGAAGAAACACGCCATCCAAGCACTCGGCCAACGCATCGTCGATCGGTTCCCACACTGGATACAGGAACTCTCACCTCCTGTCCCCCACTCACGGTGAGTCGAAGCTGACAAGGACTCCCAGCAAAAGCAGATGCTGCTCACGCGCAAGGCCAACGACGTCGGGACGGGTCCCCCCATTCTTGAAGAACCCGCCTCCCACCCCAGTTGAGTCATCGTAACGATGTTCGACTCGCACCACCGTGTTGGTCCATTTATATGGGAGCGTGTACTCGACGGTAGAAGTGATCGCCTTCACGAACTGCTCTGAACCAGTCCACCGACCGTTCCGATCCCAGTAGAACTCGGGTCGCAATATCACGGACCAAGGCCCGGTGATATGCCACCTGACAACCATGTTACCTCCCATGACAAAGGCTCGTGGGCGCCCAGGCTGAGCGGCAATGCTTTCGGTCCCAATATCGAAGGACGCGGCCACCGTCACATCGTCGCCTTTCCACTCTACAATGTGATTCCCATACAGACGCCAGAACTCCGGAGAAGTATCCGTTTGATCTGGCCCTCCGTAGAGAGTTTGCATCAGCGTGAGCCGTGGCGTAGCTTTCCAGATCCATCTCCCTCCATAGCTTGGCAGATCGTTCGGGTGCGCCAGATGATAGTAACTATTCACGACGAAGGCGGTGACGGTAAGAGTGTCGTTGAGAGGATACTGCGCATTCACCCCAAACATCATGTAGGGCGTGTTATCCGCAATCCACGATCTCGTATAATTGGCGTTGTCTTTGGCATAGAGAGATTCGTACCCAATCAGACTGTTGAACAGGCCGGCGGTGATCGTCAACCCGTTGCCGACCGGGGCTAGGTACGACACATTCGCGCGATGAACGTGTCGAAGCACATCCGACCCATCGACGCGTCGTTCTCCCACCAAAAACGCGAACTCTTCTGAGTCACGTCCCCCTTGAAAGCCAAGTTCCATGCCCCAGCGTGAGGAGTCAGTGGCGTCCTTACGCACATAGGCTAGACCCATGTTCGGAGAAAGCTGATTGTGATGCGCGGCTGTGGCACGATTGCGCCAGAGCTGGTTATCAGGGAAATTAAAATTTCCGATATACCCGACATCTATGTACGCCCCATAGTGCCAATTGGTTGCGCCGGATCCCGTGAGGCTGGCGGAGCCGGGTATAGGTGCCGTTTTCTCTTCCGATCGTTGACTGAGGTCTTGAGCCCCGCATACGGACACTGTCGCGACTAGCCCCCATGTGATCAATAGCCAACAGCTACTTTTGCGCCAACTATACTCATGATTAATGGTCTTCATATTGATCGTTGACGGATGCGCAATGCCCGCTCGTATGACCTGCGCTCTCCAAGTACGGAGAACCCATTCCCAATTTGCGCTCACAAACTATACTTCGCCAGGTATCAAAACGGGATAAAAAACCTACGGTGTGAATTTCAGTGACGCATGAAGAGAGAAGTTAAGGAATCTCTGATTAGTTCCATGTGAAGGCCAGATACATGCAGATTTCTTTCCACGTCTGATGTCTGGCTAAAGATTAGCAAGGGATAGAGGTTCCCTAGGTCATTCCGTCCGGAGGCGATATCCGACCCCCAATTCTGTCACCAAATAGCGCGGGTGTGCCGGATTTCTTTCCAGTTTGTTTCTCAACTGGCGCATATAGACCCGTAGATAATGCCCTTCCTCCACATGAAGCGGGCCCCAAACCTCTTTTAACAGCTGACGATGCGTCATCACCCTTCCGGCATACCGGATCAAAGCTGTGAGCAGCTTGTACTCGATCGGCGTGAGATGAGTCTCCTTTCCCGAGACAAACACCTGCCGTCGTCCGAGATCTACCATGAGGTCCCCGAGCGAAAACACTGGCTCAGGGGAATCGGCAGATCGAGAAGCATGGCGTAACGCCGCTCGCATCCGCGCAAGGAGTTCGTTGACTCCGAACGGCTTCGTCACGTAATCATCGGCGCCAAGGTCGAGGGCCTCCACTTTAGCTTGTTCCTGGTTTCGAGCCGACAGCACAATGATCGGGGTAGCCGTCCATTCCCGCACCTGACGAATGACCTCAGTTCCCTCAAGATCCGGTAGTCCGAGGTCCAGCAGGATGAGATCAGGATTCCACGCTTTGGCCGCAGAGAGACCCTCGTGGACCGTCGCAGCTTCGTGGAGCCGAAAGCCATGTGCGGGGAGTGTCGTCCGCAGAAACCGGCGAATCTCCGGCTCATCCTCGATGAGGAGTATCGTGGCTTCCTGTGACATCAGACACTGCGGCCTCGATCGCCGCTCCTCGATTGACCGGAATTACGCTTGCCGAGCCTCAGGCTGCTCCGTTTCCACAGGCGGCGGCTGATCCAATAGCGGAATCGAAAAGCGAAAGACGGCTCCGCCTCCGGATCGATTCTCAGCCCAAATGCGGCCGCCATGCGTTTCTACAATACCACGGCAAATCGTCAGCCCCAGCCCTACCCCTCCCTCTCGCGCGGGTCTTGCCCGATAAAATTTGTCGAAGATGCGGGCTTCCTCACCGAACGGAATTCCAGGGCCTCGATCTGCGACTTCGGCAATGACTTCGCGATCGCTCGCCGACGCGGACAGATCAATCGCACTTCCCGATGGCGCATACTTCACGGCGTTCTCCACCAGATTGATCACCACTTGTTCCAGGAGAACCCCATCGACAAGCACCAGTGGCAGATCGATCGGAAATGCCGTGTTGACGGCATGATCGCGTAACCGTCCCTCCAATCTGGCCAGGGCTGCACCGACAACCTCATCTAGAGGATGCCACTCCTTGCTGAGCTGCACAGCCCCTGCTTCAATGCGCATCATGTCGAGCAGGTTCTTCAGCAAACGGTCAAGACGATC
Organism: Nitrospirota bacterium; assembly: GCA_016222925.1. Taxonomy (GTDB): domain Bacteria; phylum Nitrospirota; class Nitrospiria; order Nitrospirales; family Nitrospiraceae; genus Nitrospira_D. The sequence continues at coordinate 4,645 of JACRQB010000296.1, forward strand.
AGCCTCTCGATAGATTGAGCGCGCGAGGTCCTCTCGAGCGGCAGCGGTCAGCTCCCCTTGCCCTTCGGCCAAGCTGCTCGCCGCACCGGTAATGGTGGCCAGCGGCGTCCTCAAGTCGTGAGACACCGAACTGAGAATGGCGTTTCGCATGCGCTCCGTTTCCGCACGCACACGAGCCTTCTGCGTTTCTTCAGACAGGCGCGTCCGCTCAATCGCCAATGCGATTTGGTTCACCAACGATTCGAGCAGGTGTAGCTGATCGAGGTTCACGAGGCGGCTGTACTCCGTCGGTCGAACCGCGACGACTCCGATGGGTCCGGTTGAGCCCACCAGGGGCAGATAGAGCGCGCTGGCTCCCGGGAGCGTATCGGTCCCAAGTCCGGCTCGCTCACCGTGGTCAAACACCCATTGAGCCACACCCGACTCTTTTGGATCCAAGTCAAAAAACAGGAGTTCCCCACGTTGCAGTTGCACCCGGTTGTCGGCATCCGCCAGGAAGATGGCGACTTGAGCATCAAACACGTCTCGAAGATGCTTCGCAGCGAGTTGCGCCAGCATGCCGGTTCCTCGATGCGTGGCGAGATCGCGGCTCATCGCATATAGCACTCCGGTGCGTTTTTCTCGAGATCGAGCCAGTTCGGCTTGCTGACGCAAACGCACCGTGAGGTTGCTGATGACCAACGCGACCACTAACATCACGCCGAAGGTCAACAGGTATTGAAAATCGGAGACGGCAAAGGAGAAGTAGGGCGGGACAAAGAAGAAGTCAAAAAACGCAACGCTCAAGATTGAAGCCAGCACCGACGGTCCTCGCCCCCGACGAAACGCGATGGCGATCACGGCAATGAGATACATCATGGTCAAGTTCGCGGCTGCAAAATAGGGGAACATCAGCCAGGCGACCGCCGTCGCAATCAACACCCCGAACAAGGCATAGCCATACCCGAAGACATCGCTGGTTCTTCGGAGACTGCGGCGGACAAGCGGCTGTCCTTCGCCGGCTTCTCCCGTAATAACGTAGATGTCGATCTCCCCGCTTTGATGGACGAGTTCCGACACGACAGACCCGAATACCCATTCCTTCCACAAAGACCTGACGGGTTTGCCGACAATGATCTTGGTCGCGTTTCTGTTCCGCGCATAGCTCAAGAGTTCCTGGGCCACGTTGTCGCCGCTCAGAGTCACTACTTCGGCTCCCAGCTGCTCCGCCAACCGCAAGGTCTGCGCCAGGTGATCCCGTTCGGCCTGGGACAATCGGAGATGCCGTGGAATCTGCACATAGACCGCGATCCATTTGGCATGCAGATCAGCGGCCATCTGACGCGCGGCCCTGATCAGGCGCGGGCCACGGGCCTTCATATTGACGCATACAATGATGGTTTCCGCTGCCGGCCATGTTCGCACCACTGCGTGGTCGCGCCGGTAGACCTCCATCTGCTGGTCGACCCGCTCGGCCGTGCGGCGCAAAGCGAGTTCTCGAAGCGCGATCAGATTGCCTTTGGCGAAGAAATTGTGAAGCGCATGCTGAATTTGCTCCGGGACATAGACTTTGCCGTCCTTCAACCGTTGCAGCAGGTCATCGGGAGGGAGATCGATCAATTCCACGTCATCCGCCCGTTCAAGCACGGAATCCGGGACGGTCTCCCGTACCCGCACGCCGGTAATCTGCGCGATCACATCGTTCAAACTCTCCAAGTGCTGCACGTTCACAGTGGTATAGACCGTGATCCCGGCTTGGAGTAACTCCTGAACATCCTGCCACCGTTTGGCATGCCGCATCCCCAGAGCGTTGCTGTGCGCGAGTTCGTCGATGAGGATGATGGTGGGACGTCGTACGAGGGCCGCGTCGAGATCGAATTCTTGCAGCGTCGCGCCACGATAGTCGACAGCGTGGCGCGGCATGACTTCCAGTCCGTTCACCAAAGCCTCGGTTTCAGCCCGACCATGAGTCTCAACGACGCCGATGACGACATCGACACCGTCACGCCGCTGCTCGTGCGCCGCTTCCAGCATGGCGTAGGTCTTCCCCACGCCGGGATTGGCGCCGAAGAAGACCTTGAGCTTGCCCTCGGCTTTGCGGGCTTCCTCCGCCTTCACACTCTTCAGCAGTGCGTCGGGATCTGGTCGTTTTTGATTCATAGGGCGGCGTATCGCACAACGTTGAGGACGACTTCGCACACGGCGCTTGAATTCTAGGGGTAGGGCCGGAGGAGCGTCAACGGCACGATCGATCGTCCGAGGGCTGAGCATGCTTCAACTAACGCCTCCGATCGTGACCGCCGAACATGGACGCGCTGAAACTAACGCCTCTCGTCCAGGGCGAGATTCAGCAATAGAACGTTGACTCGTGGTTCTCCAAGAACGCCGAGCTGGCGGCCCTGTGTGTGTTGGACCACGAGGTCGCGCACAACAGCCTCATCGAGCCCTCGAGCGCGAGCCACTCTTCTGATTTGGTACTGAGCAGCCGCCGGACTGATGTGAGGGTCCAGCCCGCTCCCTGATGAGGTAACTAGGTCGACAGGGATCAGCGAGTCATTGTCCGGATCTGCGTCTCGTAATGCAGCCACTCTCGCTCTCACCGCTTCAACCAACGCCGGATTGGTGGGCCCGAGGTTCGAGCCACCCGACGCAGCGGCATTATAGGGAAACGGTGCGGTCGCCGACGGACGGCTCCAGAAATACTCTGGTTGATCAAAATACTGTCCGATCAACTTGGATCCGAGTACTTTGCTATTCCGCACGATCAAGCTGCCGTTCGCTTGGTCTGGAAAAAAGAGTTGCGCCAGCCCGGTGACAGCCAGCGGATAGACCAGCCCCGTCAAGACAGTCAGAAGTAACAGCATGGTCAGGGCGGGCCTTATTTGGTCTTTCATAGCTCTCTCTCGGCTCCTCACGGCCTAATCGTTTTCCAAGTTAAACAAGATGCAAGGCCACCAGAATCATATCGATCAGCTTGATGCCGACGAAGGGCACCACCATACCCCCTAATCCATAGATCAAAAGATGCCGTCGCAGCAGGAATTCTGCTCCACTGGGTCGATACGTGATGCCTCGTAGCGCGAGTGGAATAAGTGCGATGATGATCAACGCATTGAAGATGACCGCGGACAGGACCGCGCTCTGCGGAGTCGCCAGCCGCATTACATTCAATGCATTAAGCGCCGGATAGGTTGTGGCGAAGGCTGCAGGAATGATGGCGAAGTATTTGGCCACATCGTTGGCAATGCTGAAGGTGGTCAACGCGCCGCGAGTCATGAGCAATTGTTTGCCGATTTCCACAATTTCGATGAGCTTCGTGGGATTGGAATCCAGATCGACCAGGTTGCCCGCCTCTTTTGCCGCCTGGGTCCCGGTGTTCATTGCGACGGCGACGTCGGCCTGCGCCAGGGCCGGCGCGTCGTTTGTCCCGTCCCCCGTCATGGCCACGAGTCGGCCGTCTGCCTGAAGATCCCGAATCAACTTGAGTTTGGCCTCCGGCGTGGCCTGGGCTAGGAAATCGTCCACTCCGGCCTCCGCCGCCACGGCCGCCGCCGTCTGGGGATTGTCGCCGGTGATCATGATTGTCTTAATGCCCATTCGGCGGAGCTCAATGAATCGTTCCTTAATGCCTCCCTTCACGATATCTTGCAAAGCAATCACGCCCAGCACCTTAGCCTTCTCAGCCACCACGAGCGGTGTTCCGCCTTGTTTGGCAATCGTCTCGACATTCAGCCGAACAAGCTGAGAAAATTGTCCTCCTTGCGACGTCACATAGGCTTCGACCGCATCCGCCGATCCTTTACGGATCTGCCGCCCATCAAAGTTAACCCCGCTCATTCGCGTCTGAGCCGTGAAGGGCATAAATGTGGCACCCATCTCATGGATGTCTCTCGCACGTAAGCCATACTTCTCCTTGGCTAGGACGACGATGCTGCGGCCCTCCGGCGTTTCATCCGCCAACGACGAGAGTTGGGCGGTGGCGGCCAACGCCTGAACGTCTACTCCCTCCGCGGGAAGAAAGGCAGTCGCCTGACGATTGCCCAGCGTGATGGTGCCGGTCTTATCCAGCAGAAGGACATCTACATCACCGGCTGCTTCAACAGCCTTTCCCGACATCGCAATGACATTGGCCTGTACCATGCGATCCATCCCGGCAATACCGATTGCTGAGAGGAGAGCCCCGATGGTTGTCGGAATCAGACAGACCAACAACGCGACCAACACAGTGATAGTGACCGGCGTCCCTTGCCCCGTGGCTTGCACGCTGTATAGAGAAAACGGCAACAGCGTGACCGTTGCCAACAAGAAAATGATGGTCAGGGCTGCAAGCAGAATAGTGAGGGCGATTTCATTCGGCGTTTTCTGGCGTTTGGCTCCTTCCACCATGGTGATCATCCGGTCCAGAAAGCTTTCCCCCGAGCTGGCCGTGACGCGAACGATGAGCCAGTCGGACAGGATCTTCGTACCCCCCGTGACGGCGCTGCGATCGCCGCCGCTTTCTCGAATGACGGGCGCGCTCTCGCCGGTGATCGCGCTCTCATTCACTGATGCCACTCCGTCGACAACCTCACCGTCGGACGGAATGAAATCTCCCGCCTCCACGAGAACCACATCCCCCTTCTTGAGCTGATTCGCGGACACCACGCTGAACGTATCGCGTCGCTGAAACTGACGGTTCCACACGTCATGATGCTCGCTCCCGGGATCGATCGTGCCAAGTTTCTTGGCCGTAAGTTCCCGTCGTGCACGCCGCAGCGAATCGGCCTGCGCTTTGCCACGACCTTCCGCCATAGCTTCCGCGAAGTTGGCGAACAGCACGGTGAACCAGAGCCAGACCGTGATCGAGAGAATGAACCAGGCGGGGGCCTCCCCGGTTCCCGCCAGCGCCTGCGCGAACAAGAGGGTCGTCAAGACGCTTCCGACCCAGACGATAAACATGACTGGATTCTTGACCTGATGGCGAGGGTTGAGCTTGAAGATGGCATCGCGCCACGCATGGCGTATCACTGCGGCGTCGAACAGAGACTGGGACTTGTGCGCTTTTGTCGGCGAGCTCATCGGACGTGACTCCTACTATCCCCTCATCATCAGCTCTTCGACGATAGGCCCCAAGGCTAGAGCGGGAAGAAATGTGAGCGCCCCGACCATCACGACCACGCCGATTAGAAGAACCACGAACAGCGGAGTGTGAGTCGGCAAAGTC
>JACRQB010000023.1 GCA_016222925.1 Nitrospirota bacterium
CAAACCCAACCACAATCGACCAGCGATAGGTCGCCAGTCCGAGCATCCAATGCTCAAGCCCGCTCACGAGGTGAGCTTCATCCACTGGCAACGTCCGAGGTGGAACTTTAATTCGGTATGTCATCAGAAATCATCACCTAAACGGTTGAGAGCCAGCTTTCTGCGCCAGAACCGTTGCTTTATACTAAGGATGAATTCCCGTTGTCAATGCAATCGGAACGGACTCATTCACAGGGTTACGACACAGCTGCCGATCTGATTAAGAGATTTTGAACCAGCATGTTTCGACGCAGACTCACACAACTTGCCGACCGATCGCTCATGCGCCGACTGTCTCCATTGGAATCAGGCACAGGGCCGACGATCCATTATGCAGGACGCGAGGTCATCTTGCTGTCCTCCAACGATTACCTGGGACTGGCAACCCATCCGGAAGTCATCCGTGCCGCCATCCATGCAACTGAACAGTATGGAGCGGGATCCGGAGCTTCTCGCTTGGTCAGTGGAACCCTTCCTCCCCATACGCGCCTCGAAACCTCCCTCGCAACGTTTAAAGGGACGGAAGCCGCGCTGCTATTCGGGGCCGGTTATCTAGCCAATATCGGTGTCATTCCAAACCTCATCGGGCAAGGAGGCCTGATCCTGGCGGATCGACTGTGTCATGCGAGTCTTATCGACGGATGTCGATTGAGCCGTGCCGATCTTCGAGTATTCCGCCATCGAGACTGTGCACATCTGGAGTCTTTGCTTAAACGACGGAGCGCGAATCGTCCCACGCTCATCATCACAGAAGGACTCTTCAGCATGGACGGCGATCTCGCTCCCTTGTCGGATCTGGTATCGCTGGCCGAGCGATACGAGGCGACGTTGTATGTCGATGATGCCCATGGAACCGGCATCATGGGGCCGACCGGCCGGGGAACGATCGAGCAGTTTGGTTTGGAGCAGCGAATCCCCTTTCATATGTGGAGCCTACATGGTTGGGCCCAACGACTTGATTCAGTATTTGATCAACGTAACCCGTCCGTTTATTTTCACAACCGCTCTTCCACCAGCCATCGCGGCGGCAGCTTCGGCTGCGATCGTGGTCATTCAACGTGAGCCCGAACGTCGGACGCGGCTCTGGTCAAATCGACAACGGCTGTTCAACGGAATGCAGACGCTTGGTTTTCGGATGACCCCGACCGTCAGTCCAATCCTACCGATCCTGGTGGGCAATGCCGCCACTGCTTCAGCATTCGCCGAACGGCTGCTCACTCATGGGATCTACGCTTCCGCAATCAGACCGCCGACTGTTCCGGATGGAACCAGTCGCATACGTTTCACGGTGACGTCGGAACACACAACCGAGCAGATCGACGAAGCACTTCATGCACTTGACCTCGCCGGTCGTGAGACCGGCCTCCTCTAGCCCGCCTCCTCATCGGCCCGCATCTTCCGGCTATTTTCTTGCTTTCATGTTTTCCTATGGCATGATCACAGAAGATTTCCACCACACAAGCAACCCATCACACGAGGATCACGGGCGATGGATATTTCGAAGCTGCTGACCTTCTCGGTCAAGGAAGGTGCCTCCGACTGTCACATCAGTGCCGGCGAACCTCCGATGATTCGCATTCATGGCGATCTCAAAAAACTTGACCACCCTCCCCTGACTCCCGACGAAACACACGCCCTCATCTACGACATGATGAGCGACTCTCAACGAAAGACGTTTGAGGAAAAGCGAGAATGTGACTTTTCCTTCGAGCTTGGAGACATCGCCCGTTTTCGCGTCAACGTATTTGTGCAACAACGGGGGTTGGGCGCCGTCTTTCGGAACATTCCGACCACCATTGTTCCGTTGGAAAAACTCGGCATGCCGCCGATTCTTCGGCAACTGTGCGACAAGGAAAAGGGATTGATCCTGGTGACAGGACCGACAGGCTCCGGAAAATCCACCACGCTCGCGGCGATGGTGGATTATCTGAACAACACGTTCGAAGGTCACATCATCACCATCGAGGATCCAATTGAGTTTGTCCACAAATCCAAGAAATGTCTGGTCAATCAACGCGAACTCGGCGTCCATACGCTCTCGTTCGCCAATGCCTTGAAGTCGGCGCTTCGCGAAGATCCGGACATCGTCCTGGTGGGCGAAATGCGGGACTTGCGGCGCAGCAGGCGCAAATCAGGACACAGCTCTCGGAGGCGTTGGAAGCCGTGCTGACCCAAACGCTGCTGAAAAAGAAAACCGGCGGACGCGTTGCCGCACTCGAAATCATGATGGCGACAACGGCCGTACGCAATCTTATCCGTGAGGCCAAGCTGCACCAAATCCCCGGGATCATGCAGGCAAGCCAAAAGGACGGCATGCAAACGATGGACATGGCGTTGGTCGATCTCGCGACGCGGGGAATCGTTCATAAGGCCGAAGCACAGTCCCGTAGCATGAGCCCCAATCTCTTCAATTCACCGATGACCGGAGCAGCCTAGCACACACGCGACGAAGTACGGCCGATGGATGTTCGAAGTCTTCTAAAAGTGATGGTGGACCGCGAAGCGTCGGACTTGTATTTGACTGTCGACGCCTCGCCGATCTACCGCATCCATGGCGCCACTCAGCCGACCGACGCTCCCCTGTTCACCAACGAACAGCTCGAAGCACTGGCATTAGCCTTGATGCGTGGTCAACAGCGCGGCGAATTCGAAGAAAAGATGGAGATGAACCTGGCGCTCTATTACAAAGAGTTGGGTCGTTTCCGCGTCAACATCTTCAGGCAGCGGGGTAATGTCGGATTGGTCTTCCGTCACATCAAAGCGGAAATTCAGACCGTCGAGCAGTTGGAACTCCCTCCGATCATCAAAGATATCGCGATGACCAAACGCGGCCTGGTGCTGGTGGTGGGCGCGACCGGGTCCGGGAAGTCGACCTCGTTGGCCGCCATGATCGACCATCGCAACACCGTCCACCAGGGCCATATCATTACCGTGGAAGACCCGATCGAGTTCGTCCATCAGCACAAGAAGTCAATCATCACCCAGCGCGAAGTCGGATTCGACACGTTAACCTTCCAAAGCGCGTTGAAGAATACGCTCCGTCAAGCTCCGGATGTGATTCTTATTGGTGAGGTCCGCGACACCGAAACCATGGAAGCGGCAATCACCTTTGCCGAGACCGGTCACCTCTGCATCGGAACGCTGCACTCCAACAACGCCAACCAGGCGATCGAACGCATCATGAACTTTTTTCCGGTCGAGCGCCATGCCCAGATTTATTTACAGTTGTCTCTCAATCTGCGCGCGATTATCTCCCAGCGATTGATTCCCTCGGTCGATGGCAAACGGGTCCCAGCCCTGGAAATCATGCTGGACACGCCTCGCGTCAAGGATCTCATCAAGAAAGCCGAGGTCGACATACTCAAGGAAGCCATGGAGCAAGGCATCGACGAAGGGTGCCAGACCTTCGATCATGTCCTGTTTCAGCTCTACAAGACGAACAAGATCTCGCTGGAACAGGCCCTCATCAACGCCGATAGCGCGAATAACTTGCGCCTCAAGATCAAGCTTGAAGGACTGAAAGGCGATGATGCCGTGAACGCCCTGCTTGATAAGCAGATGGGGGGACACGGGACAGATGCCTTTAAGATTCAGGGCGGCGCTTCAGGAAACGTCACACCGATTCGCAAACGGTAACCTTCCCCGCGCATCCTTTCACCGAGATAAACTCCCTTCGGTTTGACGCTCAAGATATGACGCCATCTTCTCAAGCGCCAGCGCACTCAGTTTGGATCCATACCATGTCGGCATCGTGTGTTCCGGATACCCCTGTACTACAAACCGTTGCGGCTCCAACACCGATTCGACGATGTACTCATGCACCGTCTTGGCCTGCCCCCCGTAACCAGGATTGTTGAGTCGTTGGGGCCCTGTCGTGCCCAGAACCAACGGCGGTCCAACTTGGCCGGTCGCACCAGGAATCCCGGGAATGATGTGGCACACCGGACAGCCGGGTTTTGTCAATATCTCGACGAGGGATTCATCACCCGTCACCAGCGACATCATTTCAGGGGTAAGTGCGAGAATCGTGGGCTGAGTTGGTGCTGGGCTGGAGACCCGGAGATCACGAAGCGCCCACACAACCGTCAGCAAAACCAGGCCGATAGCAATCCAGACTACGAGCCGGTCCCTGATGCGCATACCGGTATTCTGGCCGGATGATGGAACCAACACATAGAACCTAATCGTTCGACGCCTATCTCATCCCTTGAACCAGTTTCATGAGTTGTTCGAGCCCACCCACTTCGATCTTGCCATTGGGCGTCAGCTTGTCGACCAGATCAGGAAGAAGGCCAGCCAGCTGTGAACCCACCGCTCCAGAAGAGAGTCCTGCCTTACCGGCCAGTTGGTTCAGCAGATCACTGCCTAGGCCTTGTTCGATCTGGTTCGGTGTCACCGGCAGATTCTGGCCCGTGCTCACCCAGGAATTCACGATTTCACCGAGCCCGTTCTTCTGAAACGCCTGAACAAGCCCGGCAAGTCCTCCAATACCGCTGTCCTTTCCGAGGAGACCGGCCACGGCTTGCAACAGAGGATTCTGCCCTCCCTGTCCGCCCAGCATGCCACCCACCGCTTACCCCAATTGATCCATCAGTCCCATGATCCGCTCTTTCTTTAGGAAATAAATAATAAGAGGGATGTCAGCGAATGATCACTTTGCTCGTCATCTGCAGCGGAGGATGTACCACAGATATGAGCCCCAATCCAATGGACACTTACGGATTTCTCCGGTCGGTCATGACTATCACTTTGGAATACGGAGGATACGTGACGGTTCCAGCAGCAGATCTTTACACATGGCGACCCTACGGGTTTGAGAGGCTATGCAACAAGCTTTTTTTTGTTATGATGTCGTGCATGAGCATAACAATGAAAAAGAACGCTCCATTCGTTACAAGTCTTGCGATAGCAGGGTGCTGGTTTATCTCTTTCGGTACCGCTAGTCTCGTTTCCGCAGAAATGTATGTCGCTGGAACTGCGGGGGTGAACTTCGCGGATCGAATCAACAGCATTGCGGGGACGGGATCTCAGGCTGGAGTTTCGGGTCCTTTTGTCGATTTCGACCTCAAAAACTCCATTACCTACGGTACCAAGGTCGGATATTTCCCTGGGCACAGTTGGTATGGAATCGAAGGGGAAGTCTTGAATACCACGCCGCACATTAAGCAACTGGATGCCGACCCAGGGATCCATATGAGGGTGACCACTGTTGGAGTCAATTTTATTGGCCGATATCCAGGCCGCACACTCCAGCCATATGTGGGGGCCGGCATCGGAGCGGCAATCGCCCACATTGGAGATACCGCGACTGTCCGAAGTGACACAGATGTGGCGGTCGCCTGGAATGTGTTGGTGGGGTTGCGCACATTCATCACACCAAAAATCGCCGTTTTTGGAGAGTATAAGCATACCGGAGCGACACTGAAATTTGATCAAGCCTTTGGTGATTTAGGCGGCTTTAGCGGCAATTACAGAGCCCAGCTTCTCCTTGGTGGACTGTCCTATCACTTCTAGGAGAGGGGAATGACTATGATGCGCATGACGGTCCTCGCTCCCCTGTTTTGTGCCGCCTTGATGTTGTCTGCTTGTGCAGAGTCTATCCATCAAGTCCAACGCGATACGGAATTGCTCGGCGCTCCTTTCGGGTTGGAAAAGGAGATTGATACCAGTATCAGCTTTGCAGACCTGAAGAGAGCTCCCAGCGAATATGTCGGACGAACGGTCATGATCGGCGGGAACGTGATTAAGGCTAAACGGACGGAAGCAGGAACCGAATTGGAAATCTTGCAACTGCCGACTGAGAAAGAAGGGACTTTGACTGAAGAGCGTCTTCGATCAGAAGGACGATTCCTAGCGGTTCGAGAACAATTTCTCGACCCTGCCAGCCTCCCGCAGGGTACGCCCATTACCATAATCGGCACCGTAAAAGGTGAGACCACGAGACAACTTGATGAGAGCGACTATACCTACCCAATCCTCG
>JACRQB010000110.1 GCA_016222925.1 Nitrospirota bacterium
ACGACATGACGGGTGTAGAACAACAGGGTCGACGCCACGAGCAACAGTCCAACAATCCCTAGAAAGGCATACGCGAGCATCGGATGGGCCAACAACGGGGAAAGGACTCGTCGATAGATCCGAGCTGTGAGTCCTCGCTCGTCGCCTTCATGCACAATCCCTGATAGCGCGACTCCTGGACGATAACAAGTCCGGCAAAACCAGGGGATCACGACAAAGGCGACCAACAACGAAAAAAACATGGCGATAGAAGCATTGACGGGAATCGGTCTCATATAGGGTCCCATCAACCCCGACACAAAAGCCATTGGCAAGAGGGCGGCGATGACGGTGAAGGTCGCCAGGATCGTGGGATTCCCGACTTCATCGACCGCTTTGATGGAGGCTTCGTCATGAGACCCAAGACGCATCTTCAGATGTCGGTATGTATTCTCGACGACCACAATGGCATCGTCCACGAGAATGCCGATCGAAAAGATGAGGGCAAACAGCGTGACACGGTTAATCGTATAGCCAATCATCATTGAGGTGAACAACGTCAAGGCGAGCGTGAGAGGGATCGCTATGGACACGACGAGGGCCGGCCGCAGTCCCAATGCAACACCAAGGAAGACCACCACCGCGACGACGGCGATAAGCAAATGCCACAAGAGTTCATTCGCCTTCTCCTGGGCCGTTTCGCCATAATCGCGGGTGACCGTCACGCGCACGTCCGATGGAATTACCACGCCTTTCATGTCTTTGACTTTGCGGATCACGTCCGCGGCAACGGTCACGGCGTTCATGCCGGCCTGCTTGGCGATGGCAACCGTCACGGCGGGGACTTCTCCCCCTTCACCCTTCCTTGCTGACTCCTTACCAATGCCTTCGCCGAACCAGACATAACTTGTTGCTTCCGCAGGCCCGTCCGTCACCGCCGCCACTTGGCGTATATACACGGGCCGTTGCTCGCTGACGCCGACCACCAGGGCATCGAGATCTTCACGCGATCGTATGAAGCGGCCGGTCTCCACGAGAAAACTTTGGTTGCGACTGTCAAACCGGCCCGTCGACAATGCCCGATTCTCTCCCCGTATCACGTTCGCGACCTGTAACGGCGTCAGTCCGTATGCCTTCAACCTGGTAGGATCAATCTGGATGCGCAGCTCGCGCGCCCGTCCTCCGACGATGAACCCGGCCGACGTGCCGGAGACCTTCTTGGCCTCCTCTAGCACCTGTTCGGCGAGGCGATGGAGCTCGAATTCCCCGTATCGCTCACTCGAGAGCGTCAGCGTGACGATCGGCACGTCGTTGACATCCTTCGGCTTGACAAGAAAGGGCTCGGCGCCGGGCGGCAGCAGGTCTTGGTTCGACATCAACTTGTCGTAGAGATCGACCAGACTCTGTTCCATCGGCTGACCGACGTAGAAGCGGACGATGATCAGCGCACCGCCGGGCCGAGAGATCGAGTAGACATACTCGACGCCTTTGATCTCAGAGAGCTTACGCTCAAACGGTTTGGTGAGTTGTTCTTCGACGACCTTGGCCGAGGCACCCGGAAACGGCAGCCAGACATCGGCCATCGGGACCACGATCTGCGGTTCTTCCTCACGAGGAGTCATGACCACCGCAAACAGGCCCAGCAGTAACACGCCCAACATGATGAGCGGAGTGAGCTTACTGTCGATGAAGAGGGCTGCGATGCGGCCTGAAAGGCCTGGGCGGTAGTCTGTCATCGGTCAACCGTCGTTCGTATCTCAGACGTGCAGGACGGACCGTGGCTCGATAGGTTTGCTGAACCCCACCATGCTGAAGGAGAAAATACGCATCACGGGGTTTGTCCCAGCGGAGAGGCCGCCGTCTCTACAATCTCCACCGTAACTCCATCAACTCCCTGATGTCCGCCCGCCAACACTCGTTCACCCACGTTGACGCCCGAGAGAATCTCCACATCCTTCTCGAAATGCCGTCCGATTTTGATCCACCGGAGTCGCGCAATCCGATCCTCCCCAACAACAAAGAGGCTGGTGAGTTCACCCCGTTCGACGACGGCTGTTGACGGGACAAGCATGGTTTGAGTTGCGCCTGTATCGAGCTGGAACCGGCCGAACATACCGGTCTTCAGTCCAACTGTCCTCGGCAAATCAACCTTGACCATAAAGGTATGCGTGTGCGGGTCGCCGGCAGGCAGAATTTGGCTGACGAGGCCGGCCAAGGCTTGGCCTCCCAAAGCATCAATGACGACCGGAATCTTGTCCCCGCGAGAAACCGACTTCAGGTCTCCTTCCGCCACCGTAGCTTCCAGCCGAAGGCGCTGAGGATCTTCCATTTTGAGCAGCGGCTGACCCGGCGAGGCCAATTCCCCTGCCTCCACTTTCTTCTCTGTGATAACGCCTTCAAATGGAGCTCTTACGATCGTATAGCTCAGTTGAGCCTCCACCGCCCTGCGATTGGCCTCGGCCACTCGATACGCTCGGGTTGCATTCTCCATCTCTTGTTTTGACACCGCATCTTGGGCATACAGCTGCTTCATCCGGTCGAGGTGCGCTTGTGCATTCTCGACTTCCGCGTGAGCGCGGGCCAGGTCCGCCTGGAGATCTCTGCTGTCCAGCTGGATCAGGAGCTGACCCTTGGACACCTTTGTCCCTTCTCGAACCAATAGCCTGTCGATCGTTCCTTGGATACGACTGGAGAGGGTGGCCTGGAAGATCGCGGCGACCTGGCCGGTCACTTCAACACGGATCGGCACGTCGGTGGTCTTGGTTTCGACAACCGCAGCTTGAATGACTTTCTGTGGAGCGGCTGACACCACCGTTGTGGCCGGCTCCTCCTTGGACCCGCAACCAGCC
>JACRQB010000055.1 GCA_016222925.1 Nitrospirota bacterium
AGCAGCATCAGCTCCGGGCGGCGTTCGCCGACAATCTCAACCTGCACATAGGCCACCCCTTCGTGCTCCACGCCCAACTGGACAGCCGCACCATGGGAAAGGTCGAGAATCCGCCCTTTCTCATAAGGACCCCGGTCCGTGATCCGGACATAGAGATGCTTGCCATTCGTCAAATTCACCACACGCACCACGCTGCCGAGAGGCATGGTCCGATGGGCAGCCGTCAGCGCTTCCATATCGAACAACTCGCCGTTCGCCGCTTGCCTGCCATGAAACTGCTCACCGTACCACGAAGCGACTCCTCGATCTTTGATCCCAATATCCAATTGCATATCCCCTTTGGGAACCCAAGAGCAGGCCCCCAATGATAAGCATAGGATTATCGCAAAGGATGTGGACGACGATGAAAGCCGGCTGTGATAAAGCTCAGTCTGCATGTTGGGTATCGCCTCCCTCCTGATGGTAACAACGAGACCACTGGTCGAGTCAGGGTATAAAAGGTATGGGACTTCGACAATACCGACTGGAGTATCGGCTCCCCCACTTCCGTATGGAGCTCCTCTCTGTGAACGAGAGGATAACTGTGGGGGAAATTCAACGGATAGGCTTCTGCGACCTCTATATAAACGAGCCAGGATTTAAATTCAACACCTATAGAAGATCACACGGATCCGGAAACGACAGCGAGACATCGTTGAGCGATCACGCTCCCGACATTGCGTAGATGACCCATCAGGCTTGATACTCATCCTACTACCCATATATTGACTGCCTTGCGCGGAGTGAGTAAGATCCTCCGTCAAGGAATATGGTGTAGTTTCGAGAGCGGCACCACTCCATTCTCCGCAATTGTTCGCACCGATACCACATTCGTGATCGACGTTCACAACATCACCAAGCGCTACGGGCATCATACCGCCATTGATCGCGTCACCTTCTCGGTGGCCAAAGGCGAGGTGTTGGCGTTCCTTGGTCCAAACGGTGCGGGCAAAACAACCACCATGCGGATCTTAACGTGCTTCATGCCGGCGACCGAAGGCACGGCACGAGTAGCGGGGTTTGATTGCGCCGACCAGCCATTGGAGGTGAAACGGCAGATCGGCTATCTGCCGGAAACGCCGCCGGTCTACCAAGAACTCACGGTGGCGGAATATCTGACCTTTGTCGGCCGACTTCGTGGAATCACGGGACCGAAACTTTCGTCAGCGCTCGACCAATCGATTGGACGACTTGAGCTGGGCTCCGTCCGCCATCGGCTGATCGGCAACCTGTCCCGCGGCTATCGTCAGCGCGTGGGGCTGGCGCAAGCGCTGTTACACGATCCTCCGGTGTTGATCCTTGACGAACCAACGGTCGGCCTTGACCCCAAACAGATCATTGAAATCCGAGAGCTCATCAAGAGCCTGGCAGGCTCGCATTCCGTGATTCTCAGTACCCATATCCTTCCGGAAGCGACCGCAGTCTGCCAACGAGTTGTCATCATCAATAAAGGTCGTATCGTTGCGGAAGATACCCCGGAACAGCTATCGGCCCGATTGCGTCAATCGGAGAAAGTTTCGATTACCCTCAAGGCCTGCCCGGCGGACTGCGAGATGAAACTTCGCGCGATTGCCGGCGTACTCAATGTTTTTCCCGGACAGGCAGGAGGGAGCTTTCTTCTCGAATGCGAGCTGGGTCGTGATCTGCGGGACGAGATTGCGCGCGTAGCCGTCTTGAGCCAGTGGGGGTTGCTTGAGCTCCGCACCGTGTCTATGACATTGGAAGACGTCTTCCTCCAGCTCACACGCCACGAAGACCACCTCTCCGAGTCGAGCGAGGCTACTGTCAGCATGGCTCCAGCCGAAAGGACGGACGCGTAGAAATCGTATGACACCAGTGCAGGCCATCATCGCCAAAGAACTGCGCGGTTACTTCGTCTCCCCCATTGTCTACGTGGTCGGCGCGGTTTTTTTGTTCATCTTCGGGCTGCTCTCCTACCTCTACGTTGGTTTTGCCGGGGCACAAGCCATCCAATTGATGCAGATGCAGGGGGGAATGGCCCAGATCAACTTGAACGATCTGGTCTTCCGAAATCTGTTCGCGAGCATGCGGATCGTCCTCGTGATTATTCTACCCATCCTAACCATGCGGTTGTTCGCGGAAGAGCGCAAGCTGCGGACTTTTGAGTTCTTGATGACCTCGCCGATCAGGATCCATGAAATCGTCGTCGGCAAATTCGTCAGCGTGTTCGTGATCTATCTCGGCCTCGTCGGGCTCACCGTATTGGTCCCCACGGTGCTGATGCTGTTCAGCGACTTCGACTGGAATCCCATCTGGACCGGCTATTTGGGCATGGTCCTGCTGGGAGCTCTGTTTCTTTCCGTGGGCCTGTTAGCCTCGGCGCTGACGGAGAATCAAATCGTCGCCGCCTTTGTCAGCTTCGGCCTGCTCCTGACCATCTGGTTGATCGCTGGATTGGGGAGTCTCTTCGGCGATACCACGGCAGGCCGCATCATCTCATATGTTTCCTACATGGAACATTATGACCGTCTGGTGCGGGGATTGATCGACACGAGCGATCTCCTGTACTTCGGAAGCGGATTGGTACTCATGCTGTTCCTCACACATCGGGTCGTGGAGTCGACACGCTGGAAATGAGCCTCAAGTCCTTTCCTCTCGGCATTCTCGGAGTCGTGCTCGGCCTCGGCGGCATGATCACGTACAGCCTTCGCCCTGACTGGCTGTGGGCCGTCACGATCGCGGAAGATTTTGAGACGGTTAAGGCGTTCTCCGGCCGACGCTCGACCAGGATGGGGCTGAACAGCTTTCTGATGATCATACTGTTCACCGGCATCTTGATCATTGTGAACTTTCTGGCCTCTCGACACTCGATACGTTGGGACCTCTCGGAAAATCAGAACTTTACGCTCGCCCCTCAAACTCACCGAGTGCTTCGCGGCCTGTCCCACGACGTTAAAATTACCGTCTTCACGAGAGAGAAAGATCCCGGCTATCAAGTATTCAAAGAACGGCTGGAGAGTTATCGGCAAGCCTCGACCAAGCTCAGCGTAGAATTCATCGATCCGGAGAAACAGCCGAAGATCGCCCAGAACTATGGGATCTTCCGAACCGATACCGCCATTTTCGAGAGCAATGGCCAGACCATCCGCATCACCTCTCCATCAGAGGTTGAGTTGACCGGTGCGTTGATTCGTATCACCAAGGATGCCAAGAAACGCATCGTCTTCGTCGAAGGCCACAGCGAATTGAATGTCGAAGACAAGGACCGCAATGGGCTCTCCACTGCCAAAGAAGCACTCATCCGACAGGGCTATGAGGTCGGCACGCTCTCGCTCCTCAAGGAATCAGCCGTGCCGGATAAGACCTCCGTGCTGATTTTGGCAGGGCCGCGCCGTGCCGTGATGAAGGATGAGCAGGACCGTATTCAGGCTTACGTCGAGAAGGGCGGCCACCTCTTGGTGTTGGCCGATCCCGATACACAGACCGGACTGGAATCATTGCTCGCCCATTGGGGACTGGGTCTAGGGTCGGGGGTGTTGGTCGATCTGCAAGACCGATTGGCCCAAGGAGACCTCACCGCGCTGTTGGTCAGAACGTTTACCGAGCATGAGATCACACAAGACCTCAACTCCGCCGTGCTGTTGCCGCTGTCCCGGCACGTGACGTTCGACGAGCAGGTCGGGAAAGACTGGGAATTTGTGCCGCTGGCCCGTACCTCGCCGAACAGCTGGGCTGAAATGAACATGCAAGGCCGGGTCGTGAGCCTGAACGAAAAGGAAGACGTGAAGGGACCGCTGCCTATGGCGGCCGCGCTGACGCCGAAGAAAGCCCCGGAG
>JACRQB010000056.1 GCA_016222925.1 Nitrospirota bacterium
ATCATCAGAAATCCAACCCAATTGGATCCACGCATACCCATCATGAGATTGGCTCCTTTCGTGTGATGATTGTCCTCCTATGCCCGCCTACGCTCAGTCGCGCACTTCAGCTCGCTCTTTCCACCACCGCCACATCACATAAACTGGAGGTATGACGAACAACGTGAGGATCATGGCCGAGAACACTCCGCCGACTTGCGGTGCAGCGATCCGTTTCATCACATCCGCTCCGGTTCCCGTGGCCCACATGACCGGGATCAACCCGACGACATCGACCAAGCCGATCATCGCCATGGGCCTGATGCGTTCGACTGCACCAAGCTGGACAGTGTCAATCAGATCTTGCAGCGTCGTGAGCCCGCCCGCCGCCTTGCGCCGGGCGCAGGCTTCGTCCAGATAGGCCAGCATGACCGCGCTGGTTTCCGCCGCGGTCCCCACGACCGTAATCAGTCCCACCCACACGGCAATGCTCATGTTGTATCCGAGGATCGACAGGTACCAGACAGCCCCGACTAACGAGAGCGGCACCCCCACCATCACCATGCAGGTCTTGGCCACCGACGCGAACGAGAAGTAAAATGTGACAAAGATGATCACGAGCGTCAGCGGGACCACGAACTTCAGCCGTTCCTTCACCCGCTGCATGAATTCGTACTGGCCGGACCAGACGAGGGTATAGCCAGTCGGCAGCTGAACCTTTTCCGCCACGGCCTTCTTGAGATCCTCCACATAGCTCCCGATATCACGGCCCGTCATATCGAGGAACACGTAGCCGGCAAGCATGCCGTTTTCGTCACGGATCATGGGCGGCCCATTAACGAAACGTAGTGTCGCGAGTTGCGCGAGCGGCACTTGTGCGCCGGTCGGCGTATCCACGAGCACGCGCTTCAGCTTTTCAGGATCATCCCGCAACTCACGGAGATAACGGACGTTGATTGGATACCGCTTGATATCAAAATCGAGGAAATACCCGCCGGATACTCGCTCCGCATAGGCGCTCCTAGTGCCGGTCACATCCTTCAAGACCAACTCCAAATGTTTCCCGATCTCTTCGATCTGCTTTAGGTCTGGCCCGAAGATCTTGATCCCCACGGGGGTGCGGACGCCGGTCGTGAGCATATCGATCCTTGCCTTAATCGGCATGGTCCAGGCATTCGTCACACCAGGAATCTTGAGCGCACGATCCATCTCATCGATCAATCCCTCATAGCTGATACCGGGTCGCCACCGATCTTTCGGTTTCAGTTCGACGATGACTTCGATCATGCTGAAGGGTGCAGGATCGGTGGAGGTTTCCGCTCGTCCCGCTTTGCCGAACACATGGTCCACTTCAGGAAAAGAACTGAGTTTCTGGTCCATGATCTGGATCAGACGACCCGCTTCCGTGATGGAAAGTCCTGGCAGGGTCGTCGGCATATAGAGAATCGTCCCTTCGTAGAGCGGCGGCATGAACTCGGAGCCCATACGCTGATAGACCGGGACGATGCTGAGCAGGAGTCCGATGGCGAGGGTCACCACAGTTCCTCGATGAAGTAGCGTCCATCGCAAGAGAGGTGCGTAAAGTCGCTGGAGACTTCTGCTGACCGGGTGGCGTTGCTCTGGAAAAATCTTGCCGCGAATGAACGTTGGAAGACAGGCCGGGACCAATGTGATGGCCAAGACCGCGCACATGGCAATGGCGAGATTATTGGTCCAGGCGAGCGGTTTGAACATCCGGCCTTCCTGCGCTTCCAGCACAAAGACCGGAATGAAGGAGATCGCAATCACGAGGACCGACGCGAAAATCGGCGATCCCACCTCCTTGGCCGAATCGATGAGCACTTGAAGTCGCTCGCCGACTTTGCCATCCCGTTCCCATTCCTCAAGGCGCTTGTGGGCGTTATCCACCATCACGATGGCGGCATCTACCATGTCACCGATCGCCACGATGATGCCGCCGAGCGACATGATGTTGATGCCGATATTCATCAGGTACATAGGAATGAACGCGATCAGCACGGCGATGGGCAAGGTGAGGATCGGCACGATAGCGGAGCGGACGTGGAGCAAAAAGGCGATGATGAGCACACCTGTGACGATCAGTTCTTCAAGGAGACTTTCGCTTGCCGTGGCGATCGATTCTCGAATCAAGTCGCTCCGGTCATAGACCGAGACGACCTTCACGCCTTTCGGCATGGACGGCTCAATCTCTTTCAGCTTCGCCTTGACTCGTTCGATCACAGTGAGCGCATTCTCGCCAAACCGCATAATCACAATGCCGCCAGCGACCTCGCCTTGACCGTTGAGCTCCGCCAGCCCTCGTCGCATGTCCGGCCCAAGCCGGACCGTGGCTACGTCGCGCAATAGAATCGGCGTGCCGTTCTCATTGACACCGACGGCGATCTTTTCGATATCGTCGGTCTTCTTAATGTAGCCGCGTCCACGGACGACATATTCGATCCCGGAAAACTCTACGACGCGCCCACCGACATCATTATTACTTTCGCGAATCGTTTCGATGATGGAAGGGAGGGAAAGGCGATAGGCCGAAACTTTTGTCGGGTCTAAGTTGATTTGGTACTGGCGGACAAAGCCGCCGATGCTGGCCACTTCTGCGACGCCTTCCACGGCTCGCAGCCAGTACTGCAGATACCAATCTTGGAAGCTACGCAGGGCAGCAAGATCATGCTGCCCGGTCTCATCGACCAGGGCATACTGAAAGATCCAGCCCACGCCCGTTGCGTCTGGACCGAGCTGCGGGGTGACCCCTTCCGGCATGCGTCCAGAGAGTTGGCTCAACCGTTCAAGGACCCGCGACCGCGCCCAATAGATGTCCGTGCCGTCTTTGAAGAGAATATAGACATAGGAATAGCCGAAATCGGAGAAGCCACGGACGACCGTCACGTTGGGAGCCGACAGGAGCGCTGTGACGATGGGATAGGTAATTTGGTCTTCGACCAGATCTGGCGAACGGCCCTGCCAGGTCGTGTAGACGATGACTTGTGTATCGGAGATATCGGGCAGTGCGTCGATCGGTGTCTGCCACATGGCCCAGAGCCCCACGGCAGACAGCGAGAAGACTAACAGGAAGACGATAAAGCGGTGTCTTGCACTGTATTCGATAATCCGTTCAACCATGATCGGTCACTCACTCATCTTCATGCCGGACATCCCACCCATACTCTCGACGACCGACTTCAGCCGGCTTTCGCTGTCGATTAAGAAGTTGGCCGAAGTGACGATATGCTCGCCTTCTTTCAGACCCGTCAGCACTTCAGACCACTCGCCGGTCTTGACACCGGTTTTGATCCGGCGCGGTTCGAGCTTCCCACCGCCTAGATGGAGAAAGACGACTTGTTTTTGTCCCGATTCGATGATGGCTTCTTGTGGGATCGCTAGACGAGTGCCCAAATTCACCTGCAACTCTACGTTGGCATACATGTCCGGTTTCAACGTCTCGTCAGCATTGTCGAGCTCAACCCGCACCTTGGCCGTGCGGGTCTTCGGGTCCATCGTCGGATAGATGAACCCCACCTGTCCGGTCAGGACGGTGCTCGGATCATAGGAGAGGGTGACGGCGGCTTTTTGCCCGGCCTTCACGAACGACAGTTCATATTCATAGATGTCTGCCAGGATCCACACACGCGAGAGGTTCGCGATCGTATAAAGTTCCTCACCAGGATCCACATGGGCGCCTGCGAGAACTTCTTTCTTGATGACCGTGCCGGTGATGGGCGAATGGATCGGGAGCGTCTTCATCACCTTGCCGGTCTTTTCGAGTTTCCGGATGTGAGAATCCGTGATATCCCACAGTTCAAAACGACGCCTGGTCGCTTCCAGCAGATCCTGCGAGCCCCGAGCCACTTCCGGGAATTCGCTCTCACCCATTTGCCTGCGGCCTTGTAACGCCAGAAGATATTCCTCCTGACTGGCCACCAAATCGGGGCTGTAGATTGTGAAGAGCGCCTGGCCTTTCTTCACATGATCCCCCAGCGCGCTGACGAACAGCTCCTCAATCCACCCGTGAAATTTGATGGTGACTTTCGCGACCTGAGGATACAGAGCGGGCCCATGTCGATATGACTGCGGCCACTCATGATCTCGGCTTCCTCTCCAATCCATCTAACGGTCCACCAGTCGCAGCCTCGAGCCGGGCTAAAGCCTTTTCGTGGCTCACTATCTCCCCGTGCAATTCCAATTGGCTATCCTGAAGCGTAAGCAGACTGTTTAATAACGTCAGGAAGTCGACTTTGCCCACGGCATAGCCCGCTTGAGCCGCCTGCAAGCCGAGCGTCGCTTGTGGGATGATGGCATCGCGGAGAATCGTGATCAGCCGTTCGGCTCGCTGCGCTTGGACGAAGCCGTCCTTGACTTGAAACAAAAGATCTTGTCTGGCGGCGGTAAAGTCTTCGCGGGCGCCTTCGAGATTTGCCACGGCCTCGTGCACGCCTTGCTTCTGTTTCGTGTCATAGAACAGCGGGATCTTGATGCCCACCATGATCTGATACCCGTTGTCATTGATCTTGTCGTTGCGGATCCCGAGGGCCGTCACATCGAAATCGGGGTAGTACTGCCGTTTGGCGAGCGAGACGGACCGTTCCGATCGATCGATGCTTTTCGCCGTCGCAAGCAGCGCGGGCGAGAATTCGTTTGCCCGCCGGTTGAGTTCTTGGAGCGGGAGCGTGAGAAGGGTACTGTGCACTTCTTCCGGCGTGTCCAACGGGCCGTCTGGTGGGCGATTCAAGAGCCGATTGATCGCTGCGTGAAGGCTCTCCTTCTGCTGGTCGAGGACGGCCAGCCGATCCAGGACACGTGAAATTTCGACTTGGGCCCGGAACACATCCTGTTGGGCGGCTTGCCCCACGCTGTATCGAGCCTTGGCCGTCTTCTCGAACTGCGTCAGCAGCGCCTTGTTCCTCCCCACGATGGCGATGCTCTGATGGATGAAGTGCAAGCTGTAGTAGGCTTCTTTTAACGAGGCGATGAGTCTCAACCGAACGGCGAGATACTCCTGCTCAAGCCGTTCGGCATCACGTTGGGCTACTTCGCCCTTCAGCTTCAGCTTGCCCGGAAAGGGAATCTCTTGCCCGACCCCGTACATCACTCCTTCCACGACGGGTGGCACCATCGGCATGCGTTGATAGCCCAACTGGAGGCGGGGATCCGGCAAGGTCTGCATTTGGGGTACGACCGCCTTGGCGGATTCCCAGCGCTGACGCGCCGCCTTAATCTCAGGATTGGCGGCTTCGAGTTCTCGAATGAGACCGGACAGATCCAAGCGGAGTTCAGCCGTTTCGTCGGCCGCGCTGACCGGCCAGGGCACAAGCAGCAGCGTCAGCACAATCAGCCACCTAGCCAGCACGTGATGGAGCACAGCAGCTTGTTTCACAGTAGCACCTCCCTGAAGAAAATGGGATCACGGCCCGCTCAGCGTCAGCAACCAAGCAGGCGACGATCAAACCGGAGGTGTATGATCAGATTCGGAGAACCGAGGAAGAGCTTATGGAGATGGGAACAAGGGAATACGCATTATTCCAAGACCATATCATCTCAAGAGAGACACCGGCGGGAACTTCGCCACGACTGACCAGAAACAGAACAGGATCAACAACCACGACCATGCTGTTCTTTATCTGACGCTCAGGAGACGCGGAGAGCGACGGTGGGCACATGATGGTCCCGTCCATCGGACAGACCATATTCTCCTCCACCAGGATGGCCGTTCCTTGTGCTTCAGGGAGATCGGGCAAGGCGCACATCGTCCCAATCACCTGACAGAAGGTGAAAATAATCACCAGCGCAATGAATGGCAGAGGGACTCGTTTAAACATAGAAAAACCTATTTCTCAGTCTCTCGCAATCGGTGCAATCCTGTCAAGGCTCACCATTGATTGTGAAAAAAGAGGAAGTATCCGATCGCGACGACAATTGCTTGCAACAGGATCAACCAGCGCATGAGGCCCCATTTGGTCTCCGCTGTGGCTTCCTTCATTCTCATCATCGCTTGCAAAGAGGGATCTGAGAAGATATAGGTCGCGACCACTTCCCTGGCGTCCTCCCGACTCATGTTTCCCTCAAGCTGAACCTGGTCGACCGCTTTGTTGCGATCGCCTTGCGACAGCGCCTCCAATGCCTTCTTGGGAAGATCGTATTGCACTTTTGCCTCCTTCGTCGTCGTGGGGGAGAGTCTAGCAGAAACTAGTTGCTTGTTACACGAACAGGTCCGATCGTTTATCGGTGCGCCTCGCAAGATGCTGATCGGCGGCCGATGGCTCGACGCCGCGTCGGGCAACACGTTTGCCACCTATAACCCTGCCACCGGCGACATCCTCGCTCAAGTGGCCGAAGGCGATCGTGCCGACGTGAACCGAGCCGTCACCGCAGCGCGGACAGCCTTTGAGAGCGGCCCCTGGCCTAGACTCACCGCCTCTGAACGTGGCCGGCTGGTCTGGAAACTAGCCGACTTGATGGAATCCCATGCCGAAGAATTCGCCCAACTTGAGTCACTGGACAATGGAAAGCCGGTCGGCGTCGCCCGTGTCGCCGACGTGCCGTTGGCTGTGGATCTCTTCCGGTACATGGCGGGGTGGGCGACGAAAATCGAAGGCAACACGATCCCCATCTCAGTCCCTTACACACCGGGCGCTCAGTATCTTGCCTACACGCTCCGTGAGCCGGTAGGTGTGGTGGCTCAGATCATCCCCTGGAACTTTCCGCTGTTGATGGCGGCGTGGAAGCTCGGACCAGCCCTGGCTGCGGGCTGCACCGTGGTCCTGAAGCCGGCCGAGCAGACGCCACTGTCGGCCTTGCGACTGGGTGAACTGATCTGCGAAGCGGGCTTCCCAGACGGCGTTGTGAACATTGTACCGGGATTCGGCGAAACCGCGGGCGCGGCACTGGCGGCCCACCCGGATGTCGATAAAGTAGCCTTCACCGGCTCCACGGAGGTGGGAAAGCTCATCCTTGGCGCAGCGGCAGGAAATCTAAAAAAAGTGTCATTAGAGTTAGGAGGAAAGTCGCCCAACATCGTGTGCAAAGACGCCGACGTGGAAGCCAGCATCCCCGGAGTGGCTAGCGCGATTTTTTTCAACCAGGGACAATGTTGCTGCGCAGGTTCCCGCCTGTTCGTCGAAAAGGGGATCTTCGACAGGGTCGTCGAGGGTGTGGCGGCCGACGCGAAGAAGATCAAAGTCGGGCCAGGCATGGATCCCGCGACTCAAATGGGGCCGCTCGTCTCGGATGAACAACAGCGGCGTGTGCTCAGCTACCTGGAGTCAGGTTTTTCTGAAGGAGCCAAGGCAGTGGTCGGCGGTGGCAAGCTCGGCGACAAGGGCTATTTTGTGGAACCGACGGTCCTCGTCGACACCACGCGCGGGATGAAGGTCATGCAGGAGGAAATCTTCGGCCCGGTCGTCTGTGCCGTGCCGTTTACAGATCTCGACGAGGTGCTTCCCCTGGCGAATGGCTCCATCTATGGATTGGCGGCGGCAGTGTGGACCCGCGACATCGGAAAGGCCCACCGCATCGCAGCTGAGCTGCGGGCCGGCTCGGTGTGGATCAACTGCTACAACATCTTCGACGCCGCACTGCCGTTCGGCGGCTACAAACAATCGGGCTGGGGTCGGGAGATGGGCCACGACGCATTGGAGCTCTACACCGAGGTGAAGGCCGTCACCGTGCGACTGTGAAGAATTGAAAAACAGGCGGCGCGCGCAACAGTTCCGCTGAATCGTAACGGACGACAAGACTCGCGCAAGGACAACCCGGATCGCTGTGGTCACAGCCTCCGGGTTGTTGGGTGGAATGTCAGATGTGTTGAAAGGCTGCGGCGAACCGGACATCTCCCTGCCACATCGAGCAGGCGGGTTCGATCCTGTTCTGACAACTCCTCCTGGAGTTCGACCTCGTACTCAAAGGCTGCCTCCTCTGAATTGCTGCGGTTGAGTGTCACTCTCGTCGTCACGACGGATAACGGAATGCCATGTCGGTCGGCATACATCCGAATCGTGATGTTCATACAACTCGCTAATGCCGCCTCAAGCAGGTCATGTGGACGAAAGCCCGACTCACTGCCACCCTTCTCACATGTGGTGTCAGAGAGGATCGT
The DNA here is from genome assembly GCA_016222925.1 of Nitrospirota bacterium. Taxonomy (GTDB): domain Bacteria; phylum Nitrospirota; class Nitrospiria; order Nitrospirales; family Nitrospiraceae; genus Nitrospira_D. The sequence goes on from JACRQB010000056.1 coordinate 8,087, forward strand.
CTGCACTCCGTTGCTGAGCCGAGTCCGGTACTGCACAGCTTCATCCGTTGCCTCAACCATCTCTGAGCCTCAAAATTTCAGGTTGGTAGACCTAACTGGCGAAACCGACAAGAGCCGCTCCGATTGCCAAAACAAGACACAGCGGGGAATACACCGCCGTATCCAGACTTGCAAAGCGGGTATCGCGGAATTGTTTAAAGAATCCCACCAATCTGAAATCTCCAATCGCCCGCAGTAATAGGACCACGGCCAGTCCACGGGTCATCCACGCAAGTGCGGACCGAGAGAAACAGATGGATCAATGCGAGGCCGGAGAACACAACGATCAGTGAACCAGCGAGGATGGTATTCATAGCCAACGACGAACCTTTTCAGAATAGGCAACATACCGCTCGCCAAATACTTCACGCAACATGCGCTCCTCACGGAGAACATGAAAGAAGTTGAGGAAGAGAACTACAACAGGCACAGTCATGTAGAAGGGCCATGTGCCGATCCACAAGGCGAGCCCCACGAGACACACCACCACGCCAACATACATAGGATTGCGCGACAATCGAAACGGGCCGTCGCACACCAGCTGTGAGGACGGTCGACCAACAAACAAGGTGGTATTTCTGGACGTGAAAAGGATGCGTGCCCACAGCATGAAGCAGAAACCAAGCAGCACCAGCACCAAACCCAAGACCGGCGCGCGCAGCAGTGTGTCCCATGGTCCAAGAAAGGCATCCATCAGCCAAGCAGCGATGACGATCAACATAGTTATGAACGGAGGTTGGGAAACAAAGCGTATGAACATTTAGAACACCATCGCGTGGTCACATAGGTATCGTCCGTTCTGGTGCACCAACACCATTTCCGCCACAAACTCGCCCTTGGTTTCGGTAAAGCGCTGTTTCCACACGATGACCGCCGACTCAGGTCGTTTGAACACGGCGACCGGCTGACGTTCAGCGAAGAATCCTTTCTCCGCCTGATATTGCTGACACACCTTCTGAAGATGCTCTTTGGTCACGACCTTTTTCATCCGCTCACTGAAATCCCTGACATGTGCCTCATAATCGATCCGGGTAGAGGCCTCCATCAGATTATCCATGATCGGAGTGGCGATCTCGAGAATGTCTGTGTCGGACATCTCTTCAAAATTCATCACGGCTCCTTGGCGAGCCAACGCTCTGTTTCAGGACCAAGCCGCGGTATGATGAGCCTGCTCTCACGGGCACGATGGGCTTCGTCTCACCACGCAGCTCTATCGATCTTTTCGGCCTCATAGTAATTGTTTTCCCCTTCATCGACATGCGTGCGGATCACGCGAAGTCCATTGCGTTCGAGCGCGCGCGTGTACGCGATTCGACCGAGCGACCAACAGTCGAGACCGGTGGTGACATCCTGCCAGGTTCCTGTTTCGACAGGCGCCGTGAAGAGAAAATACCCTCGCGGCTCGAGCATCTCCGATACACGATGGATGAAGGCCAGCTGCTCGTTCTCGCGTAGAAAAGACACGAGGCCGATCGAGATGACCGCCTCAAATGTCCGCCCAAAGTGCTCACTGTCAAGGGCCGACGCGCATTGCGTGGGAATCGTGGGGAAACGCAATCGAAATTGTCTCAGCAATGTAGGAGATGAATCGATCGCCCATACCGCGAGCCCGGAGTCCACAAGGACCTTCGTAATGGGATACCCTCCGCCGCAGGCGATTTCGACGACGGGAGTACCAAACGGTAGAGATCTCGCCCAGCTCTGAACAACCTCAGCTCCTACACGGGACCGATCTCGATCCTCAAGATACTTCAGTGCCTGC
>JACRQB010000057.1 GCA_016222925.1 Nitrospirota bacterium
CAATGGAGATCGACTGTGATATGCGAAGTTGAGATTCCCGGGGATTTTAAAAAACCCGTTTCTCAGCAGCCCCTGCCCAAGCGACTTGAGCGAAGCCGTACAGAGTAGAGCGTCTACCCCCTCCTGCCTCGCCCACTGAGCGACATGGGCAACGAGTCCATGCAGAACAGAGGACTCACGAGGGTCATAGAGACAATCCACGATGGTGCCGAGCTTCATATCTCCCATCCGTCGATCATTCAAAAACTGCTTGAACTTTACAATACAGTAGCCGAGCAGTTTTTCATCGCGGCGGCAAGTCAGTAGCCGGTATCCCTCGATCTTCCTCCCATACCTAGACTCCAGTGCAGCGCGATCTCGAACGAGAGCCGCGCCCAGCTGCCCGGCCATGGATTGCCAGAGATGGGTATAGCTATCATCGAAAGCCTCTTCCCATTGAAGATCGGCCTGGATCGGTTTCGGCCTGGCCAGGCAATTCATCCCCAACCACAATCGCTGCCCTAGCGCCAATCCGGCACTCCCTACCAAGCGAACCAATCTGCTCTTCAAATAAGGCCGTACGAAGGAGTTCCTACCTCCTGCAGATACCGCTTCCATCGTTGACGGCTGAATATTTTCCAGGACACCTCTGGCATTCATCACACGGAGATACCCGCTCCGATACTCAGGAAGGACCATAAAACCGACGATCCAGTGTGCGGCCTTCACCCCGGAAGGAATCGACAACCGCACGGGAATAGTCGTTACATGCCCGACTATCTTCTCATCTTTGAGAAACACAAACGTCGGCGCATCCGGTGGGGAAGCTGGGCCTGTATTCGCTTGTGAAGCTGGTGTGGTCTGCCCTGGAGCGATTTCTCGGGATGAACCAGGCCATATGACGCGACAAAACTCATGAAAGGCACGGGCCAGGTGTTCACCATATAGGCATACCCCGGCAGTCTCTTTGCTTTCCATTGTATGAGTTTTTCGTGTTCTGGCCGAGGCCGGCCCGCATCAGGAGGAGATGCCGTAACCCTTCAAGATCGACTTGATCTTTCCGACACTCGTCATTTCCATGGCGTCGGCGATGGAGAGAGAAACTTTATAATGCTCCTCCAGGCTCGTGATCAGCGACAAATGTCCCATCGAGTCCCATTCCGCAAGAGTGTCTTTGGAGGACAAGTCGGTCACATTCCACGGATCAAGATTAAATACTTCTCCGACAATCGCTTCAACGGTCATCAGACTTCCTTTCTTCAGCCACTCTGATCCACGCAGGTCTTGCAATCCCAGCCTGAGAGAGATTCAGTTCCCACTCCTGATGCTCCCCGTCTTCCCTCAGAAGACCGAACCCGTGCTGAGCGTAAAACTCTGTGACGGGATGATTTTTTTTTGTCGCGCGAAACTCCCCCACCAACCTCATGACGCCGGCCCCCGCTGCGTCCGAGCAAATCCGTTCCAGGAAGGCGGTCTCAATACCGAGCCCCATGACCCGGCAGCTCATGAGAAGGCTATCGATATGCCAGACACCTGGTCCCTTCCGTACCACCGCAGCGCCCACAAGTCCGTGATCCCCAAAGCGATCTTTGACGTGGAGGTCATAGAGAATCGTCTCAGCCGATGCCATGAACCTTCCAACGTCTTCGGCCTGATAACGCCGTGTGGTCAGATTGAACTGATTCGTCTTATTAAATAACTGCACCAATCGAGATGAAACCTCCCGAGATGCCTGGGCGGTCACAATTTCTATTTCAAGAGAACGAAGGTACTCATCCAGCGAGGCAGATGTACTCTTGGCTGCCTTCCGTTTTGACTGAGCCTGATACTGAGCCACCCGCGTCTCATCTTCTTTCGTCAGTGCTAACAGTTCAAAATCCGACAACTCCTCGATTGTCCGACGATAGAGAGAGGCATCCTTCGGGAGATCGACGGTGTGCACTTCCGGAAGCAGTTGTCGAACCAATTCCCGTTCGTTCGGATTATCGTCGATGAAGACGAGCGAATCCAGGCCGATGTTCAGCTCTTTGGCAATTTCTCGAATATTCTCCGCCTTATTCTGCCAATTGATCCGCATCGCCGCGAAATGCTCCTCCCGCAGCACCATGTGCGGATGGTGGCGTATCACCTGAAGCGCATCGTCAGGATTGTTCTTGGAGCAAACGGCCAGCAGAATTCCCCGGCGCAAGAGTCCGAGCAGCGTCCGTTGGAATTCCACGTATTCAATCCCCGGGGCCGCCGGTCCAAGCCCTACACCTTCAGCCCCCACCTCTCCCACGATACCGCCCCACAACGTGCCATCAAGATCGAGCACGACACACTTTTTCGTCAGCCCCTTCAATGGCTTGATGTACCGCATGGAAAATCTGGCCAACTCGTGCAACGCCGTCTCACTAAGCCGCATGCTCGCCATATATGACAATTTTGGATTGAGGCTGCGCTCTTTCCCCACCCAGGAGAGGACGGAATCCAACGGCAATAGATACGCCCGTTCGTGAGTGCTCAATTCCTCGGCAAGAAGACGGTTCACCCCCGCGATCCAGGGAGCAATCCCTCCAGCGAGTCTATTATCAAGAATGCCGTAACCGCTTCGATGCGCAGATGAAAACTCATGCACGACGATCATGGCATTGCATCGAACTTCCAATTCGCGAATCACAGTGAGCACGTGTTCGACGATCGTGGATCTGACCTGACTGAGCTCCTCTTCCTTCGGCCCTGCCCCCAGTAGGGGAAACATATCTTCTAAGGCAAGCGCCAGAAATACGATATCCGGCTTCCCTGCATACAGTTGACTTCCAGGGTTCAAGACTTCCTGCATGTATTGGTTAAATGGAGCGAGATGAAATTTCGGGGACAAACCAGCCCTTCGACACTCATCATCCAAATAAGGAATCAGCCAATCCAGCACATAGGAACTGAGAACACCAATGCCCACATCACGCCCCGGCGGCGGATATTTCTGCCGTTCTTTGAAGACATAGGCGCGCATACTGTAGGAAGTGTCGAGTGTGACGAGCATGCCACGGTACCGTTCTGCTTGCTGGAGATCGCCGCTTTGAGCGGCGGAGTCATAGAGTCCCCTCACGACCGCGACATTCGCCGGATCCTGTTCGAGCGCCGCACAGAGTACGGCTGTCGCATCACTGTGGTTGCCCTCTTGCATCAAGACTTTTGCAAGACGAACGCCCACTCCTCCCTCGCCAAGCCACTTCAGCCTGAATGCCATTCGAACAAATTCCGTCGCTTCCTTGAGCAGCTTTATTTCAACTAACCTACGGCCAAGAAGATCGGCCAATCGTCCCTTGCCATCTAGTTTCGATACCTGTTCATAGTGCTGCGCCATCAACTCCTGAGCCTGTTGCGGCGAAGAGATGATCAACCGCTCCAGCGCTTGCTCCAAGAGCAAGGTTGAGGGCAGCAAGCTCCCATCACTGTGACCTGATGAGAGAACGGTCAGGAATGTTCTCAATCCGCTATCATCCGTAGAACGATCGTCCGTCATATAAGTCAATCCCGCTTGGCTGCCCGACCACGATTCCTTCCGGTCAAACTGAAACCATTTTACCGAATAAGTAACGAGCCTCTAGCTTCAACGTCTGCCACAATCCCAGCATTTGCCCTCTACCTTGGACATCCACTAAGTAGTCCAACAGTTCGGACGTTGGCACGTACCAGCCGGGCCGCTTTCCCAGCCGCTCAATGATACGCGCGACCTGTGGGTCAAGCACACCATTCTTTGAAAATCCTTTTCCTAAATGAGTGGACACGATGCCTATGCCACCTGCCCGCTCCAATGCCTCAAGCCGCTCATCCGTCAAAAGCCTGACAAAGGCAGACACATCCGGCGCATCGGCTGTGGAAAACCACTGATTGACATAGGGTGTATTCGAATGACGATACGGCATCTCCGGATTTACATCCAGCATATTGAGGCAAGAGAACGTAAAGTTCCGCACGTAGCGGATATGAGTCTGAGAAAGATCTCCCCAAAAGAAATCCGATTCCGGCACAGCGCCAGCGTAATGAGCGCGCCGTTCTTTCAAGAGCAATCCGACGAGGGCACGAAAAATCCTCGTCTGGAATCGGCTGCGCCCCCAGTAGAGATTGTCCCTATTATACCCATGGTTGCAAAAAAGCCTGGGGTATTGCCCGAATTCCGCCTTGATCAGATCCAGCCCCTGGATGGTCCTGGCGCGCCTGCTGGATTCCATGGTTGCCCCATGAAAAGCGATCTCAAATCCCGCCTGAGCTAAATCATGGACAAAGGCGAGATACTCTTTCCGCTGTAATGTATCGGCCGCAAAAAATAGCCGGCTTCCTTCCGGACAGTCCATCGGCCACACGGTCTTGGTGGTGCGGAGGCCCGCCGCCCGTAAACACTCGTAGACAGGCTTCACGTTTTCCAACGTGGCATCATCCGTATCATCAAGAATCGTAAACGCGAATGTCTTGCCGTGTGGGAATGTCATGGTTCAGTGCCCAGCAATGGCATCGCAATAACATGTCTGATAGGCGTCGACCATCCCCGCCAATGAGAATTTCTCTCGGATCCGCTCTCTTCCTCGGCATCCGAATCGCCTTGCCTCTTCCTTGTTTCGCAAGAGATCGATCACTCGCTCGGCCAGGAGCTGCGAATTCTCCGATGGGACAAGATATCCCGTCACCCCCTCTTCGACAAGTTCCACATTGCCACCCACGCGAGTCGCTACCACGGGGCATTCAGCCGCCATCGCCTCAAGAAGGGCCATCGATAGCCCTTCGGACAGCGAAGGCAATATGAATACGTCCATTAGATTCAATAAAACTGGAATGTCGCTGCGGAATCCCAACAACTGAACATGCTCTTCGACTCGAATCCTGACAGCCTCCTCTTTCAACTCCTCTGCGAGATCGCCTTGACCGACGAGTATGAGTCCTGTCCGCGGATAGGCTCGCAGGATGGCCGGCATGGCTCGAATCAGGTGAATCTGTCCTTTCACAGGATAGAGCGATCCGACCGAACCGATCAGATGATCCCATTTCGTCAGATTGAGATCTCTCTTCACGGATTGAATTCGCAGCTCATTGAAGCGCTGAGGGGTTTCAACCCCGTTATAGATGACCTTGATCCGGTGGGGAGCAATGCCGACCCGCTCGACCACGAACTGTTTGAGATCTTCAGAAACCGCGACCATTTTTGCCGCTCGACTGACCAAACGATAGGCCGTTCTCCGCTTACCTTGCTCGGAGTAATAATTCTTTCCATGAACCGTCGCCACGACAGGAATACCAGCCAGCCTGCCTAACAAGGTCCCATATGTGTTCGCCGTAAACTCATGGGCATGGATCAATGTCACTCGCTCAGCTTGTAACAGGCGAAAAAATGTTCGGGCCCATCGCACATCAAAAGCTCCCTTGATGTCGATCACATGCGTCGGCAGGCCGGCCTGCTCACAAGCCTTCGAAAGCCATCCCGTTCGGAACAAACACACGACCGATCGAAACCGCTCCGGATCCAGTGCGCCCGCAAGCCGTTTCACGATCATTTCCGCGCCACCCGGCCCGCTGGTGCTCGAGAGATGCAGAATTGTCGCGGGAGTCATATCACATCCTACCAGCGCAACTTTTAGTCATGATTCATGACCAGGCTCTTGCAATGGCACCTGCCCCAATAGCGACCGGCCAACCGAATATTTCCCCAACACTTTCGTGATCCCCCAGGAAAGAGCGACCGTCACAATAGAGGCAACCACCACCGCGCCAAGATGGTTGGGAGGGGCTAGACTCGAGAGCACCACGACGACGATCCAGACGATATAGGGAGCGTGAAGCAAATAGATACCCATCGTGTCGTGTCCCATTGTGAACTTCCAGCCGGTTGCAGCCGTTATTTTGAGCAACACCCCGTATATCCCGACCAGATAGACCAGCTGCACAAGAAATGAGCTCGCTGGAGAAAGCACGAACCATCCCAGCGTGGCCAACCCCAACCCAGTGAGGCCGATCCAACCGGCCGTCAGCGTTATCTGTTCATGCCATTTCCTCAACACGACTCCAAGCAGATAAAACTGCATACCCCACAAGGCCAGCAGTACCGGATCGGCGCCGGGGAAAAACCAACGCTTGGGATTACTGGACACGTAGAGCGCAATGTATGAGAGTGTGAGTCCTAACCACACTCCGCCCGAGTATCTGAGCAGAGGTTTCACCGCCACGGTGCCAAGGCGTACGAGAAAGAGAGAGAGAAGAAAATACATATGATGGGACAGTTCGGAATAATAGAGCACTGTCGCGAGTCCGCTGAGGCTCTTTCCCAGAACAATCGTTTCCTGAACGAGGCCCTTCAGTTCGATCGCGAATCGCATAAGCATATACAGCATGCTGAATGCGGCCCAGGGAAGAAGCAGTCTCCTGATGCTTTTTTTTATGTACGCCCCATAGAGAAAATTGTCCTTTCCCGTCCACTGATGCGCAAACAGAAATCCATCCGAAACCAGAAACAACGGCACCGCGACGGCCCCCACGAGAAACAGAAGACCCTCCTGCATAGCCGGAGCAAGCTGAACTCTCGACAACACATGCACGGCAACCACCATCACAATTCCTGTTGCTTTGATGGCGTCAAGAAACGTCATGCGTTCGCCCGCGGATCGTCCGAGCATCTCGGCACGGGCGGTAGCGGGTCGATCGTCAGCTCTGAACGTTTCGATTGACATGAATCTCGGCGCTTCCATTCTCAATGGACTCTCGAACCCAACGGTTTCATCTCCCCGTCGAAAAGGAGGACTGTCAATGCGCCACATCTCCGGCTTCTTTGTTCGCAATAGTATGAGACACGTATTGCGCCACCTGCCATGCACCATCGTCATTAAAGTGCAGCATGTCCACCATCCAACCCGCTTCATGCCCCTTGATGGCTTGGCTTAAATCCACGTATTGAATATGTTTCGCGCGGGCAAACTCTCTCGCCTCCTCTCCCATCCTCACATGCGCTTCGCGCCACCACGATTCATCGATATAGGGCCAGCTCAAGTACATGCTGGAGAGATTCTCCTCGGTCATCCACATGGCTGGAGACAACAACACCAGCCGACTACCCGCCGATTGCGTCACGTGAGAGAGATCATCAAGATCCTGCGTAAAGACTTCAACTTCGAACGGCATGATATGGTGAAAGGATCTGAATCGCTCGCCGATATCTTTCTTTCTCAGCTCCAGCTTCACCGCCTTTTCCCACTTCGCCAGCCACGCTTGCGCAAGTGGCGACAGCATCGGAATGGCGACTTCCTTGAATTTTACCGGCGCCCGAAGCGACTTCATCTGCTCGATTAGTCCTTGATGATCAGGCAAGACGGCTCGTGTGCTCCGCTGTGCGCGCAATCGTTCCGGAGTGAGTCCCGCATAACTGCCATATTCCAACATCATCACAACCACATCCGGGCGAAACTGCAGAAGCCGTTTTTGTAGGTGTATCGTCCGCTGGGATAAACTCATGCCGGCGATCGCCGCATTGATGACTTCCGCCTCAATTCCCTGGGCTTTCAATTTTCGCTCCAGTTGCCTCGGCCACTCATTGTCCCTGCCTTCATATAAGCCAAACGTCTCCGAGGCACCGATACAGACGATCCTGAGCGTGCCAGGTTGCTTCTCGATGCCCAGTTCCGGCCCACGAAATCCGAGTGAGTTCAACCGCCACTTCTCATAGCCTCCGTTAGGCTTTCCTCTAATGCCATATTCATCCATGGTAAAGAGCGCCGTATCATACGTGTACATGCCCAATAAGGGCGCACCGTAGAGAACGTATTGTTCAATCCGGCAGGCGAGCTCGATGGTTCCTAGAAAACATGCCACCAGCAACGACCACCTGACCAGCTTATTGAAGACCTGTTTCATATCAAAACTGAAAATAGATGAAGGAATTGGAGGTGCCACCGTGAAGCACCGTCAGGTAAAACAACAGACCGTACGCCACACCCTTCAACGGCAGAGAAATCCCCTTCAACACCAATAAGTCCCGCCGCCAGGCTTGAATCATTTGCACGGCGAAAAGAATCGATACATAGCCCAATAGCATTCCGAGGCGCGAGAGCGCGAGCGCGTCGGGTCTCGCGCTGTCCAATATTGTCATGAGCAGGCCGCCCGCTTGCTGAAGAGACTCGGCGCGAAACAGCAGCCAGCCAAGACAGGTCGCATGAAACATCAAAACCACGTTCATCCAATGCACATACCACGGGCTTGTCACTGGTTCCCGACGGGGAGGGACTAGCAAGCGGTGCGCGATCAAGATACTTCCGTGATACATACCCCACACAATGAAGGTCCATGCGGCACCATGCCACAGCCCGACCAGGACCATGGTTGCCATGAGATTCCGATTCGTGGCCCAGGCTCCATGACGGTTCCCCCCAAGCGAAATGTATACATAGTCTCGCAGCCAGGTAGAAAGAGATATGTGCCATCGCCGCCAGAAGTCGGATGGATTGGCGGCAAAATATGGCAAATTGAAATTCACCATGACATCGAATCCCAGCAGTTTCGCAATGCCTCTGGCCACATCCGAATATCCTGAGAAATCGCAATAGATCTGAAAGGCATAGGCATAGACGGCAATCAGCGCCTCCCCGCCCGTTCCGTCCCATCCTTCGGCGAACACAGGATTGACGAGCCCTGCCAGATTGTCGGCGATAAACACCTTCTTGAAGAGGCCCCAGGCCACAAGCCAGATGCCCTCTTCCACATGCAGGGATGTCACCACCCGAGCCCGCATGAATTGCGGCAAGAGATTGCTCGAGCGCTCAATCGGCCCCGACAAGAGAAGAGGAAAGAACGAAACAAACAAGGCGAAATCGAAAAAGCCGACTCCTGACAAACTCTTGCCGTGGTACGCATCGAGAACAAAGGTCATCCGTTGAAAGGTGTAAAATGAAATCCCGACGGGCAGGATAACCCCGGCGAACAGCGGTGACGCCTCGACGCCCAAGTGATGCAATGTACCCAACACATTTGCCTGAAAAAACTCAAAGTACTTCAGGATGAACAACACACCGAGATTGTTCAGAAGACTAATGCCAAGCCACGTGCTCCGCTGTCCCTGATGCTGCTGCATGCGGCCGGTAGCTACATAATCCACCACGGTGGTCAGCGCCATCAGACAAGGAAATCGCCAGTCCCAGAACCCATAAAATAGAAAACTGGCAACCAGCAACAGCCGGTTTTGCATGACATAGCGGACCCCTAGCGCCCGGTACGCGCCGTAGAGGACAAGAAAGAAAAGGAAGAACGCTGAGCTATTGAATACCACTGCGTGCAATCCCCCGTTCTGACAATTTATCGGATTAGGAAGGTTCTGCAAGAAACTGGCGATTACTGTCTTCGGCTCGCCTTAAGCTGGCGGAGGAAACCGTCACATGCCTGGCCAATCACGGTATAGCACTGATCAAACTGCTCCCTGGTCGCGCCATATGGATCTCGAATCTGAGTAACCGGGCGGGGAGCAAAATGGCCGAGGAGAAAGGTCTTTTCGCATGCCTCGGGAAACTTCCTGAACAGCATCGTGTTATGCACCAGCTCCATAACCAGGATCAGATCGGAGCGTTCAACCAGTTCCTTCGAGATGACCGTCGTACGATGCGTGCTTAAATCGAGGTCATGTTGGGATGATGTGACAATGGCCAATGGATAGGCCGGCTCGTGAGCAGTGGTATCCAGGCCGGCCGATAAGACTTGAAGTGGCAGACCCTGCGCGTTGGCATGCTGTGCAAGATACCTTTCCGCAAATGGGCTTCGGCAGATATTCCCCTTGCATAGCACAAGCACCGTTTGAATCCTGCCGGACAATCTCCGGTTCATTCTCCTGCGATGAAGTCCCAATCCAAGACCGAGCTTCCACACTGCATTTGCTGTGGCATACCGTATCGCCACCAATCGCCGAGCAAGAGCAGGGCCGATACTCGCCGACAACGATTGCAGATAAGCTTTTATTTCATCGAGCCCAGGCCCAAGATCCCCGAGCCTTAAGACCTCTGGTTTTGTCCTTAGGTCAAAAACATTAAGAAAGCTGACGATAGTTGCCAGGCGGGACGGACTCCCAGGCGGGAGGCTGAGTTCGCTTTCCGACTTCCGAAGACGGAGCAGCAAATGATCCATGTCACCGAGCCACCAGCGCGACCGCACGCCGACTCGATAGGG
>JACRQB010000058.1 GCA_016222925.1 Nitrospirota bacterium
CCACGCCGACCGATCTCGTGCTGGTGGAGCGGCGCGAGTGGGGGAACTTCTATGGACGGCTCCGGACGCTGGGCAAGGAAGACCAAGCTGTGGCTGAAGGAACGGAGGCCGTATGGCAGTCCCTCCCGGCCCTGCTTCGACAGGCGGAATCGAGTGAGGCAGAGAGCACGTATATGTTGCTCGTTGTCGATGCCAATGGCAGAGAAAAGTCCATTGGGCTCGGCCAAGTCATGCGAGTCTTGCGTCCGAATGACCTTTCGAAGTTGGAGAAGGTGTGGGTCTATGCCGGCAATGTCTGGGTGGTACTGACCACCGAGCCACGAGAAGCCAACACGGAGGGTGGGATCTTTCCGGCCATTTTCGGCACGGTTCTGATGGTGATGATCATGAGCTTTGTCGTGACCCCCTTCGGTGTCATCGGCGCGTTGTATCTCAGGGAGTATGCCCGCCAGGGAGTCATTGTGCGGATCGTTCGCATCGCCGTCAATAATCTCGCCGGGGTTCCCTCGATCGTTTTCGGTGTGTTTGGATTGGGGTTTTTCGTGTATGGCGTCGGGGGCACGCTGGATGCGCTGTGGTTTTCTGATCGACTGCCCACTCCCACGTTCGGCACGGGTGGAATTCTGTGGGCCTCATTGACTCTGGCGCTGTTGACCGTTCCCGTCGTGATCGTCGCAACGGAAGAGGGACTGGCAGCCGTGCCGAGGGAGTATCGAGAAGGGTCGATTGGCTTGGGTGCGACCAAATGGGAAACAATATGGAAAGTCGTGCTTCCCACGGCGCTTCCAGGCATCTTGACCGGACTGATCTTGGCCATGGCTCGTGCCGCGGGTGAGGTGGCGCCCTTGATGTTGACCGGCGTCGTCAAGCTGGCACCAGCCATGCCGATCGACTGGACGTGGCCATTTATTCACCTGGACCGAAAGTTCATGCATCTGGGGTTTCATATTTATGACCTGGGGTTCCAATCACCGAATGTGGAAGCTGCCAAGCCAATGGTTTATGTAACCACATTGGTGTTGATTCTTGTGGTTGTGACGCTTAACCTCACGGGCATCCTCTTGCGAAATCGAATGAGGAGGAAATATGCTGGGTCAGCAGTTTGACGTGACGTCCGGTGTTTCTACCCTCTCACCCGCTGTTTCCTCACTGGAGATGGAGAGCATGGACCTCATCGACGGCGTTGATATCTTTAATCCGTTGATCGACATCACGGATCTTCGAAAACGTGTGGGCATGGTGTTTCAGAAATCCAATCCGTTCCCCAAATCGATCCATGAAAATGTTGCGTACGGTCCGCGGCTGCAAGGCCTGAAGAATCGGATGGTGTTGGAAGAGATCGTTGAGCGAAGTCTCCGAGGAGCCGGCTTATGGGAGGAAGTGAAGGACCGACTCCACAAAAGCGCACTCGGCCTGTCCGGCGGTCAGCAACAGCGCCTCTGCATCGCGCGGGCCCTCGCCGTCAAGCCGGATGTTCTCTTGATGGATGAACCCTGTTCCGCCTTAGATCCGATCGCTACCGGCATCATCGAAGAGTTGCTGTTTTCGCTGAAGAAAGAGTTGACGATCGTCATTGTGACGCACAACATGCAGCAGGCGGCCCGGGTGTCGGATCGGACCGCGTTCATGTACCTCGGCCAATTGGTCGAGTATGGTCTCACGAAGCAGCTGTTCACGAACCCTTCGAAGAAGCAGACGGAAGACTACATCACTGGACGATTCGGGTGACGCTATGGCTCAACACCGACATTTCGACGAAGAACTTGCCGAACTCAAGACGAAGCTGGCGCGAATGGCCGGCCTCGCAGAAGACCAAATCGATAAGGCGTTGACCGCATTGGTGACGCGAGACGCGGCCCTGGCCTGCGCAGTGATCGAACGAGACCACAAGGTCAATGCGATGGATGTCGAGATCGACGAAGCCTGCATTGAGTTGTTGGCACTCCACCAGCCGGCGGCGCGCGATCTGCGGTTGGTGACGACGGCGATGAAACTGTCCACTGAGCTCGAACGTATCAGTGACCTGTCGGAAAGTATCTGTGAGCGCGCGATCGAGCTGAACGAAGAGCCGCAACTCAAGCCCTACATCGATATCCCGAGGATGGGGAGCCTTGCACGGGTGATGGTGAAGGAAAGTATCGATGCGTTCGTCAAGGAAGATGCCATTCTGGCCAGGAAGGTAATCGGGGATGATGACTTCGTCGATGATCTCATGGAACAGTTGTTTCGTGAACTGCTCTCGTTCATGATGGAAAATCCGCATACGATTTCACGCGCCATCCGGTTGAGCTTTATCGCCAAGTCGCTCGAGCGAGTGGCCGATCATGCCACCAACATTGCGGAGTTGGTCGTCTATCTGGTGGAAGGCAAGATCATTCGGCACACGGCGCCATCGGCTCCATTGTGACGCGCTGATTGGTTTGATAGGCATGCTGCGATTGGGGTGATTCAGATGCACGTTCGTTTGAAATGACCCTGCCCCTGTGTTAGCATTTGCTCCATGGGTGCTACCACCTCGGCGAAGCGGGGAGAAGCCCGCCGCGCCCCATCTCCCCCTTCTCATATTCAGCGAGAAGTGATCGGCGTGAGCTTGATCGCGCTGAGTCTGTTGATGCTCTTGAGCCTCCTGTCGTTTGTGCCAGGAGAGGCAAAGATGCTGGCGACTGGTGTGCCGGATGCCGATCCGCCACGCAATCTCATTGGTTCGTTCGGCGCATTGTTGGCCGGTGGGTTCTTTTTTGGTATCGGTGGAGCGGCCTATCTCTTTCCTGTGCTACTGGGGCGGTTGGGAGTTCGATGTTTCTCTCAAGTTCCGGTGAGTCTTACGCTGCGGACGGCCGCCAGCTCCTTAGCCGCTGTCATCTTGTTGGGCGCATTTCTGCATCTTGAAACGACGGGGGTTCCAACCCTGACCAGCGGGATGATTTCCCGAGGGATGGGCGGTGGTGTCGTTGGCCAGACCATCGCCGAGGGGCTCCGTGCCGTCTTTGCCGGAACCGGGGCCCATATTCTGATCATCACAGGATTCCTGGTCTCTCTCTTGTTGACAACCCCTCTGTCCTTGGCGGAAGCCGTGCGTCGGATGCCGGAACATTGGGCCACTCTCCGCGAAGGGGTGTCCGCAGTGATGCCGGAGCGATCGATTGAGGTCGAGAAAGAGGTCGGCAATCGACGGTTACGAGCCAGGTCGTCCAAGCCAGTAGCCGTCACTCGAGGAGAGGAGTCAGCCACTGACGGGATCGAGCAGTTGGAGCTGACCCCCACCCAGACTTCTCCAGGTCCGATCATCCAGCCATTCCCTGTCGCAATCCCAACATGGGACGCGCAAACGACTGAGTCGGAAGTGGTTGTTCCGACAGCTGAGTCCGAAAACTATCAGCTCCCTGACGCGGAGATTCTGTTAAGTGATCCCTCTGGGCCGATGGATCGGATGTCGGATGAGGAACTCAAGGCACAGTCCGAGATCTTATCACGCGCATTGCTGAGTTTCGGCATCGAGGGCATTGTGACGGAAGTGAGACCAGGCCCCGTCGTTACCATGTACGAATTTGAGCCGGGGCCCGGTACGAAGGTCGCCCGTATTGTGAATCTGGCCGACGACCTGGCGCTGGCGCTGAAGGCGACGAGTTTGCGCATCGTTGCGCCGTTACCAGGGAAATCCGTGGTCGGAATTGAGGTGCCGAACCGGTCTCGAGAAACGGTGTCCCTGAAAGAAGTCGTTATGAGCGAGGCCTTTCGGCGGGCAAGGTCTAGGCTCACACTGGCGTTGGGTAAGGATATTTTCGGCGCCCCCAGCACGGCGGACCTGAAGACGATGCCGCATCTCTTGGTGGCCGGCGCAACGGGGGCCGGGAAGAGTGTCAGCCTGAACACGATGCTACTCAGTATCCTCTTTTCCGCCAAGCCCAGTGAAGTGAAACTGTTGCTCATTGATCCGAAGATGCTTGAGTTCCAATCGTATGAGGG
>JACRQB010000059.1 GCA_016222925.1 Nitrospirota bacterium
CGGATCTGTATGCCGCCGATGGAGACGAATCTGTCGTACAAGGTCTTTGTCTCGTCCGAAATTATGGAGGCGGTGAACGACATCCAAGTCAACATCTACCGCGACGTGTTCGACCATCTGGTGAAGCCGGCGATCGAAGCCGAGCAGCCGGACGTGATCGGTATCTCGATCGTCCTGCAGCAGCAGCTGTTCTCCACCATGACCTTCTGTGCTCTCATCAAGCAGCACTTCCCTCACATCCACATCACGATCGGCGGTAATACGGTGACACGCCTGCGCGATGTGCTGCCTCAATCGCCCCTGTTTCAATACTTCGATAGTGCCGTGGTGTATGAAGGGGAGACAGCCTTTGTCCAACTTGTTTCAGCGGTGGGGGCCAAGCGCAGTCTGGCTGAGGTGCCGAATACGATCTATAGAGACGAGGCTGGGGTCCATACCTCGCCGACCAGTTATGCAGAGGATCTGGCGACACTGCCGCCGCCGGACTTCGACGGTCTTCCTCTGGAGAAGTATTTCGTGCCGACGAAGATTTTGCCCTATCTGGCGACCCGCGGTTGCTACTGGGGTCGCTGTGAGTTTTGCGACCATGGCGAGGGCTATACCGCGGGCTATCGGTCGAAGAAGATCCAGGATGCGCTCGCGGACATTCAGTACCTGCGCGACAAATACGGGGCAAAGCATTTTCATTTCACCGATGAATCCTATCCCCCGGCGTTGTTTCGTAAACTCGCGCGTGGGTTGATCGAGAACCAGATGGGGATCGTCTGGACGACGCACATGCGGTTTGAGAAGAGCCTGTTGGATGAACAGGTCTGGCAGGATGCGAAGGAATCCGGGTGCAAGTATCTCCATTTCGGCTATGAGTCCGGTGTCGAGCGGGTGCTGCAGTTGATGGATAAGGCGACAACGACGGAAATCATGACGAAGCACTTACAGCTGACGGCCAACGCCGGGATTTGGAACCATTGCATGGGTTTTTTCGGTTTTCCCGGCGAGACGAAAGAGGAAGCCTGGCAGTCGGTCCAGTTCCTTGAACAGAATAAGGACCAGGTCCATTCACTCGGGTTCGGTACGTTCGATCTCGGGCGGCACAATCCGGTCGCCAAGCATCCGGAGAAGTGGGGTGTGACGGCCTACAAGAATCCGGAGTGGGATCTGGCGCTGGATTACTACTACACCGTGAAGAATGGGATGAGCATCGAGGAAGCTGAGCGGGTGTTCGAACAGTTCGAGAAGCACCACAATCCGGGCTGGGATTTACGACTCTACACGCGCGAATACATCTTTCTCTACATCACAAAATTTGGTTTAGGTAAGTTGCAAGATCTGCAGCATCGGTCCGTTAAGACGGCAGGAGTGACGACGACGCTGGCGGGGAAAATGTGACTTCAGGACTGAGTGTTGAGAATTGAGTGCTGAGAATTCGGAAAATAAAATGAGCGCCACCGGACTTGTACAAATCGATGGCTTGGTTCCGATCAAGAAGGAAGATCGGAAGAAGTCCAAGGTCATGCTGTTATTCCCGCCTGAGTGGGTGCCGACGGCGCCCTATCTTGCCCTGCCTTCACTGACTGCTGTACTACGGGAAGCCGGCCATACGGTGATCCAGCGCGATATCAATATTGGAATGTGGGACCACTTCTTCAGTATGGAATTCCTGATCTGGGTGAAGGCCCGGTTGGGGATGCAGCTCAAGACCTTGCAAGGCAAAGAGAAGGCAGGGCTGCTCACGGAGCGGGATGAGGATCAGAAGGTTGTAGTGGAGCAGGCTGAGGCCGTCGATGTATTCGATCTCGCTGACCGAGCGGAGGATGCAAAGCGGATCGTCCGTGGTGAGCGGTTCTATGAAGCTGAGACGTTGGAAGGGGCGCTCAACATCTTCCGCGAGACGATGGTCTACATCTCCGCCGCGTACTATCCTGCCTCGCTTGTCTTCTATCCGATGGAGAGCAATCTCGGCTATCGCCCCGGTGTGTCGAAGGAAGTATTCGCCTGTTTAGAGGATGAGCAGGTGAATGTGTATCGGGATCTCTGTAATCAGTTGGTTCTGCCGGAAGTGGCTAAGGAGAGACCGGATGTGATCGGCATTTCCATCGGGACGCAGATGCAGCTGCTGGCGGGCTTGACCTTCGCCAAGATGATCAAGGAGACCTTCCCGCACATTCATGTCGTGGTCGGGGGCAACATCATTACGCGATTACAGGAAGACCTTGTCAATCACGCGAGATTTTTCTCTGAAGTGTTTGATTCAGCTATTATCTATGAAGGCGAGCATGCCCTGACCTGGCTCATCGAAGCACTGAATGGGCAGCGGCCTTTTGCCTCTGTGCCCAACTTGATCTATCGAGATGAGTCAGGCCTTCACCGGAACCCAGACGTCTATACCGAGAAAACGACCACGCTGCCCTTGCCGGATTTTGACGGGATGCCGTTGGATCGCTACTTCGTCCCAGAACTGATCATTCCCTACCTGGCAACGCGCGGTTGTTATTGGGGCCGCTGCACGTTCTGTGACCATGGCCAGGGGTACTTCGATCAGTACCGCGGGATGCCGGCCCAGTTGGTGATCGACCAGATCAAGGTGCTACGGGACAAGTACCATTGCCGTCACTTCTTGTTCAGCGATGAGTCCTATCCGCCGGCATTATTCAAGAAGGTTTCACAGCTGCTGGTCGATCAGGATGTCGGGATCAAGTGGACGACGCTGATTCGGTTTGAAGAGACGCTTCAAGATCAAGCCACCTGGGATCTCGCGGCCAAGGCCGGCTGCTGCACGCTCTACTATGGCATGGAATCGGCGAACGAACGTGTCTTAAATCTCATGGACAAGCATGCCAAGAAGGACGTGATCCAGCGCAATCTTCAGATGGCAGCGCAGGCGGGAATTTGGAACCATGTGATGGCCTTTTATGGGTTCCCGGGGGAAACATTTGAAGAGGCGATGGAAACCCGCCAGTTTGTCCTTGAGAATCAGCCGGTGATTCACTCGTTGGAACTGTTCTACTTTGTGGCCTACCGCCACACGCCCATGGTGCGAAAGCCGGAACAATTCGGCATGACGATTCATAAGCAGGAGGAATATGATCTGCCGCTGGACTACTACTACACGTTGAATGATCCCAGTACGCTGTCATGTCTCGACGCGATGCAGCTCTGTGAAGAATTCTACAAGCGCGATTTTCACCCCTGGGCCGTACGGGTGAATTCCCGCGAGCATGTCTTTCTCTATATTTCGAAGTTCGGAACCAACCGGTTGCCTCAAATCTATGCGCAGCAGGCGCAGCCGGTCGGCTCGCCGGAAGGTGTCTCAGGCTTGATCACGTGGCCAGTGGCGCTATCGCAGGACGATGAAGGGATGTCGCGTGTTACAAGTCATGATGCCGGCTGAGGTGAAAACCGTCAGCCGGCAATCTGATGGAGTTACATCCTTCTCCACGAGTGAGGCATGACGAGAGACGGTTGGCGGGGGCGCGAGGCCTGTGGTTGACGATTAAGATTCAGATTCGTCGGGGACGAGCAAGGCTGAGAGTAGGGCGTGAGAGGCCTCGACCAGCTTGGTCATTTCTTCGGCCTTCTTGTAGGCCTGCATGTATTGAGTGGGATTATTCGTCAGGTTGGAGTAGCGCGTCGGATTCCAATTGTACAACTGCACACGCTTGGCGCGATCAAGGGTGTCGGACGTGACCGGGAGGGTCAGCTCCAAAATCTCCAGCGCGTGGGCTACGTCCTGTGCATTCACGTCGTTCACGAGGCGAGTGTCGCAAAGGCACGCATGGTCTGTCAATTTATTCCAACCATTGGACGCTGGTCTCAGCCAGTTCTCATTTTCTGAAAAAAAGAGTATCGTAGCTCGGCAGATGATTCGCCGTTCCGCGTGCACGCGAGGTGTGATGCGCGACTCAACGGGCGGGACTTGTTCTACTGGCACGAACGAATCACTATGTCTGAAACTCGATCGCTGAAGTTCTACCAAGCCGACGTGTTCACCAGCCAGCCGTTCGGCGGCAACCCTGTCGCGGTGTTTCCCGACGCGGATGGTCTGACGGACGACGAGCTGCAACAGATCGCTCGGGAGATGAATCTCTCGGAGACGGTGTTCGTCTTTCCACCGACCGACCCTGCTGCAGCGGCTCGGTTGCGGATCTTTACCCCGACTCAAGAAATTCCCTTTGCCGGCCATCCGGTGCTGGGTACGTTTTACGTGTTGGCCCAGATCGGGAGGATCTCGACTCAGGAACCGGTGACGCCTGTCGTGCAAGAATGTAATATCGGTTTGTTTCCCGTCGAATTGCATGCGGAACAGGGTCGCGTGGTGCGGGTCGTCATGTCTCAACCCAAACCTGAATTTCTCGATCCCATCGATGCCATCGACGATGTGTATCTGATCGGCGGAGCCCTCGGTTTGCCGAAGCACGTGATCGCCGATACGAAATGGCCACTCCAAGTCGTGTCCACCGGCTTGCCGGTCTTGATCGTGCCGGTGCGAACATTGACGGCTGTCCGGTCGATCAACCCTGATGCGTCGGCCATTATCAACGTCTGTGAACGGTTCGGGGCCAATGGGATTATGGTCTTCACGACGGTGACGGTCGAATCGTTCGCGTCCGTCCACGCGAGGATGTTCGCTCCGAAAATTGGAATCTTGGAAGATCCTGCCACGGGAAGCGCCGGCGGCGCACTTGGCGCGTACCTGGTTCAGAACGGCGTTGTTGAAGTTGGACCGACGACGGATATCCTCATCGAACAGGGCTATGAAATCGATCGGCCATCACGGATTCTCGTTCAAGTAGAATCGGACGACGATGTGATCCAAGGTGTGAAGGTCGGTGGGCATTGTGTGATGGTCGTGGAAGGAACGTTGAGGTTTTGAAATCGTGAGACCCGTCAGCGAGGAGTTCAAGACGTCCTCACACCCCGCGCGGTGTAACGACCACGCTGCGGGTGGTGGACGTTCACTATGCTGCCACCCACGACTCCAAATGGGGCTGGAGAAGGGGGGAGGGGAAGGATGAGGCAATGAAGGCTGTCTTGTTTCGTGAACATGGTGGACCGGAGACACTCTCGTACGAAGAGCTGCCGAGGCCGCAGATCGGTCCGCAAGAAGTGTTGATTCGGGTCAAGGCGTGCGCGCTGAACCATCTCGACATTTGGGTCAGACAGGGGAGTTCTGCCTATGCCATTCCCTTCCCCCATGTATCGGGATCTGATGTGGCGGGTGTGGTTGAAGACGTTGGTGGTCGGGTTGAACGTGTGAACGTGGGGGATCGTGTCTTTGTGTCGCCTGGGATCAGTTGCTGGGATTGTGAGTTCTGTTTGGCCGGTCGGGACAATATGTGCCGCACGTACGGTCTGTTGGGAGCGAGGATGCATGGCGGCTATGCCGAGTATGTGAAAGTTCCGTTTAGGAATGTGCTGGCGATACCAGGACATGTACCCTTCGAACAGGCTGCGGCGTTTCCCCTCGTGTCCGTGACGGCGTCGCACATGCTGTTTGCACTGGCCGGGGTCCAGCATGGCGAAACTGTGCTGGTGATGGGAGCGGGGAGCGGTGTTGGGATGATGGCCGTTCAGCTGGCGAAGTTAGCCGGTGCGCGGGTGATCACCACGGTTGGTTCTGCTGACAAGATCCCTAAGGCAGTTGTCTTGGGAGCGGATGCGGTCATCGATCACTCGAAGGAAAAGGTTTCGGAACGGGTCAAATTGCTGACGGAGGGGCGAGGCGTCGATGTCGTGGTCGAACATATCGGACCTGAGGTATGGGACAGTTGCCTGGAGTCGCTCTCACAAGGCGGTCGGTTGATCACGTGCGGCGCGACCACCGGTGGAGATGTGACGTTGAACGTGCGTCACCTCTATTCCCGTCAGCTCACGATCAAAGGCTCCTACATGGGTACGCGGGCGGAACTGGTAAAAGCGGCAGAACTGATCGGCCAGAAACGGTTGATTGCTGTAATTGATCGCACATTTC
>JACRQB010000060.1 GCA_016222925.1 Nitrospirota bacterium
GTGTTGCAGATCAACCCGGCGTTGGAACGGATGTTCGGCATCTCGCGCGTAGAAGCTCGCGGACGTCCCTGCGCCGAGCTGTTCCGCCATCAACAGCTCAACGACCTGGTCACAACCATTCTCCGATCACACATACCGGGCGAAGATGAAATCGTGCTGCCTCTAACGGGGCGGTGTCTCCAGATCGAAGCTTCTCCAGCAGGGGGAGAACGGGAAAGCGAAGCCTGTATCGTGTTGGTCTTTCATGACATCACCGAACTGCGGCGTCTGGAGAAGATCAGGAAAGACTTTGTGGCAAATGTCTCCCACGAACTTCGGACTCCGCTCACCTCCATCAAGGGCTACGTGGAAGCCCTGCTGGACGGCGCCAAGGACGACCCCATGACGTCCGCGAAATTCTTGGAGATCATCCTCAAACAAAGCGATCGGCTGAACCTGATCATCGAAGATCTGCTTGAACTCTCGAAAATCGAATCTGGCCGCGTCTCACTGAAAGAAGAGCCGCTTGAACTGCGTTCCGTCGTCGACCGGACGCTGTCCATGATCAAACCGATCGCCGATAAGAAACGGCACCGTCTCGTCACCTCAGTCGATCTGTCGCTCCCTCCGGTGGCGGGCGACGAAAGTCGGCTCGTGCAAGTCTTGACCAATCTGCTCGATAACGCCATCAAATATACGCCGGAAGGAGGAACCATCGCGGTCGGCGCCAAGCTTGCTTCCCCGATCGAAAATGCCGAGCCAGCAGCCCAAGCGATCGACCTCAGCGTCGCCGATACCGGAATCGGTATCCCCGAAGAGGATAGGCCTCGTGTCTTCGAACGGTTTTATCGCGTCGACAAGGCCCGGTCACGCGAGTTGGGAGGGACGGGACTCGGATTGGCGATCGTGAAGCATATCGTTGAAGGACATGGAGGACAGGTGTGGGTCGAAGCGAATCATCCTCAGGGGAGTCGGTTCATGGTTCGACTTCCAGTCAGCGGCGGCAAGCGAGTGTCCACTCAGTTGAGCGAAGCAAGCAAGGTATAAACACCCGCTCCCGATCTATCATCAGTTACCAGGTATTGCCATAGCGTTCGATCACCGAGGCTAAGCGCCCCTGATCGATACCCAAGCGCTCGGCAACTTGCGACAAGATTCGACCGTTTGCTTGATGGAGAACGACCTGCTTAAGATCTCCTGGACAGGCGCCGAATTCCTTCAAGATCTCCAGCACAGCCTGTTCAATCCGGCGAATGGCTATCCGAAAGAGCGATGCTCCCTGCATACGCAGCGAGTGTTCCCGTTTACGCAACGTGTCGGAGGACAAGGGCAGCCGTGATCCTCCGCCGGGGAGCCGAATGAGTCCATGGTAGGCTCCATCGGCATATAACCTGATCCCCAGAATCCCTCGCCACTCAGGAGTACCATCCTCTTCACCCCGTAGTACGAGAGCACCGGCCCCGTCGCCGAACAACAGCGCCGTCGCGTCATCCAGAGGATCGAGCGACCGAGACTTGACTTCTGAGGCCACCACCAGACAAGTCTTGGCTTGCCCACTCTGAATCATGGCCTGGGCCATGGAGAGCCCGTATAAGAAGCCTGAGCAGGAGGCAGACACGTCAAATGCCCCCACTTGCCTACATCCCAATCCTCGTTGGACCAAGCAAGCCGTTGAAGGGAACGCCATGTCCGGAGAGGTGGTGGAAAGAATGATGGCATCGATTGAAGAAGGCGGACAATCTGCGGCATCAAGTGCCCGACGGCCCGCCTCGACGGCCATATCGGAAGACGCCTCGTGATCGCCGGCCCAATGACGTGTCTGAATACCGGTCAGCCGGTAGATCCGAGCCGGGGACACCCCTAAGGTAGGAGCAATCTCTTCATTCGAGACGATCCGGGAAGGGAGATAGCTACCTGTTCCAATGATTCTTGAACGAATCATGACCACCAGACACCGTCCATCCTCCGAAAAAATGCTCACACGTTCGATGTGCGGCGGGATTATAGGGAGTGGAAAGAGGCAGGTCAACCAAACCGCTCCTACATTGCTTTTAGCCCGCATCCTTGCTATGTATTGAGGGTATGTCTCTTCATTCCATCGGAATCATTGCCCATCGACCGTCACGACCATCCCGACTCAATCTGGCTGTTTATCTCGGTATCGGCTCACTGTTCATCACGTCGTGTGCCGGCGATATCGGCACAAGTGATGTTCGAAGCGGGATCAAGAAGGTCTTCAGCAGTGCAGACGAGCAAATTTTCCTCGGAGATACCGTTGAGAACCACTACCACCCCAACATCATCATGAAACGGGGAGAGGCCTATTTCGAGAAAGAGGAGTATGCGGAGGCCTTAGTCGAGTACAAACACTTTCTGGAGCTCCATCACAATCACATCCTGGCTCCGTACGCAGCATTTAGGATCGGGGAAATTCATTTCAAGATGGCGAAGACCATCGATCGCGATCCTGAACCGATGCAAAAGGCCATCACTGCATTCGAGCAGATGAGAAAAGAGTTCCCCGGTAGCCGCTATGACATCCAGGCGCTGCAAAAACTCGAAGAATGCCATGATTGGATCGCGCAGATGCATCTCTTCGTCGGACAATTTTATTACCGGCGGGGCTCCTACCTTGCTGCCACGCATCGGTTTCAGCAAATCCTAAAAGCTTATCCTGATAAGCCCATCGCCGCAGAAACCCTGTACTCCCTCGCGAAGGCGTACCATGAAATGGGTGCCGACGATTGGGCTAGAGAGAATCTCGTCGTCTTAGTGGACAAGTATCCGAACAGTACCGCCTCAGGGGCCGGAAAGAGCTTATTGGAGAAAATCGGTGGGGCCCAACCGAACACACTGCTCGCGCAGAAATCGGAATCAGTTCCCCTTTCCGACGCAGGCCCAGGGATGGTCCGAAACAGTCGACCGGCCGTTAGTCCATCGTCCGCTCCAACAGTAATGGGAACACTCGGCATTCCTCCATCACTCGACTCTTTCAGCACTTCTGCTTCTACTGCCACGACACTGGGTCAAGGCTTTACCGCCTGCCGTCTCGGCGCGTGGTGCTGATTTAGCCGGTTAACTGCCAACATACGGCAATCAATACCGCGTCTCCACAGGCTGAGTGGAGACGGGAGTGGTTTGATCCAGATTGTTCGTGAACTGACGGCTGGGTGCTGAACACTGATAGCTATCTACTGGCCGAAATACCAGCCGATCCCATATCGCTCCAAGAAGCTTGTCACTATCGTCAGCGAATTGGCATAAATCATCACGCCAACCAGGATCAGCAGAACTCCACTCACCGTCGAGACGCCCCACAGATAGACGCGTACTTCCTTGAAATAGGCGAGAAATCGATCGACGCCTAATGCCGTGAGGAACAGCGGCAAGCCCAACCCCAACGAGTAAAAGGTCAGCAACACGACTCCACTAAGAAGAGAGTCGGTCGTGCTGGCATAGAGAAGAATGGACCCCAGCACCGGCCCGACACAGGGAGTCCAACCGGCAGCGAAGGCGACGCCGA
>JACRQB010000061.1 GCA_016222925.1 Nitrospirota bacterium
ATTCTTGATGATTTTTTCAACCGCATGGACCCAGAATATTTCCGGAGATTCGAACCTCCGGCGATTGCCGCTCATATCCGCTCGACGGCTCAGCTCACGCCGGAACGCCCCTGCGCAATTGCCTTCGCCGAGCAGCAGGACACACGGTTTGAGGTCACGATCGTCGCGTACGATTACTTTTCAGAATTCGCCACGATTTGCGGCCTGCTCTCCGCCTTCGGCCTCAACATTGAGGAAGGGCATATCTATACGTTTGCCGAAACCACCACGCCGCAGTCCGGCCGCACGAGTTGGACAGGATACGGACCACGCGTCCGCACAACGGGCAGTCCGGGGCTGACCAGAAAAAAGATCGTCGATGTGTTCCGCGTGTTGCCGGTACCAGGAGCGGAGCTGGGCAACGCCCAACAGAAACACCTGGAGGATGCCCTCCACGCGGTGATCACCTTGCTCGATAAAGGACAATTCACGGAGGCCCGCTTTGCGGTGAACCGACGGTTGGTCGAACAGCTCGGCAAGCGCCGTGCATCTTTTGGCGGGTTGCTCCATCCGGTGCAGATCACGTTCGACAACAGCCAATCTCCCACCGACACGGTCATGGATATCCGGTCGGACGATACCCCGGCCTTTTTGTACGCCTTTGCCAACGCCCTGGCCATGCGCAACGTGTACATTTCCAAAGCGCAGTTCGACGTCGAGGAGGGGAAGATTCACGATCGCTTCTATGTCCGCAACCGCCATGGCCAGAAGCTGACCGACACGACCGATCAACAGCAGCTGCGCCTGACGGCCGTGCTCATCAAGCAATTCACCCATGCCCTGACCTGGGCTCCTGACCCGACCAAAGCCTTGGAGGCCTTTGACCAGTTTCTTGACCTGACGGTGCAGCAAACGAAAGGGAAAGCCAAGCAAGAAGCCTTGGCGTTTCTCAGCGACAAGAAAACGTTCCCCCTGCTCGCCCGTCTGCTCGGGGCCAGCGATTTTCTCTGGGAAGACTTTCTGCGCCGCCAACACAACAACCTGCTGCCGCTCCTCCAAGATTATCGCGATGCGCCTCTCATGACCCCAAAAGCGACGCTTCGCAAGGAACTCGATCGCCTTGTGAATAAAGCCAACACCGACGAGGCCCGGAAGGCCGCGCTGAACAGCTTCAAGGACCGTGAACTGTTCCGCATCGACATGAAGCACATCGTCGAGCCAGACACAGCGCTGCCCGATTTTTCAGCTGCGTTGACCCAACTGGCCGAAGTGATCCTCGATCGGAGCTTGAAAGACTGCCAGGCCAAGCTGAGTAGGGTGCATGGCCCACCACGCTTGGCCAATAAAAAACCCTGCCCCTTCACGGTACTGGGCTTGGGCAAGTTCGGCGGCAAGGAACTGGGCTACGCCTCTGACATTGAAGTAATGTTCGTGTATGGCGACGCCGGTCGCACAGCCGGCAAGCAGCCGATCGAGAACAGCGAATACTTTGAGCGGTTGGGGGCCGAACTGCTGCAATGGATCGAGGCCAAGCAGGAAGGCATCTTCCACCTCGACGTGCGTCTCCGCCCTCACGGCGGAAAAGGCTCTTTGACCAATCCCTTTGACGAGATCACCAAGTACTACAGCGACAGCGGCCTGGCTGCGCCATTCGAGCGTCAGTCATTGATCAAACTGCGGCATGTGGCGGGCGACGCGGCCCTCGGCAAACGCGTCGAATCCCATCGCGATCGCTACGTCTATGGAGGAAAACCCTGGAATATCCCCGAGGCCCTCGCCTTGCGCCGACAGCAACTCAAGCAGCTAGTGGAGCGCAACACCGTCAACTTGAAGCATAGCCCCGGCGGTATCGTCGATATCGAGTATGCCATGCAGTACCTCCAGATCATGCATGGCCATCGACTCCCTGTCCTGCGCACCCCCAATACCATGCAAGCGCTGGCGACCCTCGTCGATTGTGGTCTTGTCACGAGGCAAGACGGCGAGACGCTCCGCAAGGCCTACTTCTTTATCCGCATGCTCATCGACGGCCTTCGCATGGTCCGTGGCAACGCCAAAGATCGAGTCCTTCCACCGACCGACTCCGACGAATTCATCTTCCTCGCCCGCCGCGTGGGCTACACCACCGATGACTGGCAAGCCGGCGCGCGCCATCTGCAGACGGATATCGGGCAGCATATGACACTCACCAAAGAGTTCTTCGAACGAACATTCGGACCTCTGTAGCCCAATCCATGGGATGGACGGGGAGTTTTTGGCCGGATTGTGGACAGACGCAGTGTTGCAATGCGATAAAGCTTGCCACGCCGTCAGCCATCACCACGTCATCAAACCACCTGACGCCCTTTACTCAACCCTTCCTGCGCGACAACCCAGGAAAGAGAAAGAGGGATACATTGACAGCCTCGGCTAGCTCAGCGCAAGGTAACTTGGAGCCAGTTTTGCTCCACGCTCTGGTACTCGGTCGACGGCTTACTATCGTGATTCATCGAATGCATACAGGGGCGGAGGACGGACAGGGACATAGATGGTGAACGATGCGCCAATCCTGTTTCGAGTCGGATGGCTTTCCCATGTGATTGTCGCAAGTGTGGTCTTGGCTAATTGCGACAGTGCAGCGCGACAACTCGACAGGCCGACGGGAGCGTCCCCTGTCATCCAGACGAAGGGCTGGAAGATGCACACCGACCCAACCTATGGCTTTGCCGTCGAATATCCAAAAGGGTACGTGATCCTCAAGGAAATCACCCTCCCAACACCCACGCAGCCGGCGGCGGTCCAGCGCGTACGCTTTCAACGAAAGCACATCGCAGCCGGCCAGTTTGCGGATCTTGAACCGCCCATGTTGACCATCCAGGTATTCCCGCGACCGTCAGGACGCTCGCTGCGTGATTGGCTCAACTCCTTCGGCCTGCTGCCTCCCGGCAGCGAGATTACTGCCGTTCAACTTCCAGGGGCACGCGAAGGGGTGAAAGTCGCACTCCGGCAGCAGCTTGCGCCCAACGAATTCCTCTATTTCGCAACCGACCAGTACGTGTACGGTCTCATCCCCTTTGGTCCAGAGAGCGCGAAAATGCTCGCGTCGTTTCGTCTGATCGTGACGCCCTAATTTGGTATGGAATGCCTCACGAGTCAGCGGGCCCCCCGGCGACGATCTTCATAATCTGTACATGTGGCGGGTGCGACTGTCGCACCCGCCACTGCCACCTTCAGGATTTCAGCAGTTGCCAGCCCTCGCGGCGCACATCGTATTAAGAAGAGGAATGAACCCACCGGCTCGGCTGTCAGGGATCGAGCTGCCCTGGACCTTCGGAGCCGTCGCGGTGTACCCATATGAGCTCACTCCGACAACCGCATTAAGATTGGTCGTCGACCCGCCCTTGCCCTGAATGCCATAGTTCATGACCCAAGGGCCGCCGCTCGAGCCACCTCGGGCATTTGATCCGTATTCAACATTATTGGGGCTGATGGCGCGAAAGCTTTGTGAGGTCACCTGCTGCATTTTCTGACACGCATCGATGTTACACGGATACCCGAGCTTCGTCGTGTGGTTGGGGTTGAGGCTGAGGGTCCGGAAGCCCAAGGTTCCTGTGATCGCACCAATTTTAGTCGTCCCCCTGTCGTTCATTTCTAACATCCCGAAATCCGCAGCATTGGGGACCACGCCATTGGAGGCGCGCCACTGGGATGTGGTGCCCACACGGCGTGGCGTGAAGGTTCCCAAAGGAGCCGCCCCGTCTCTGAACGCTGGAACGAACAGGAAGTTGCGGTGAAATCCTGCGGATCCGCCGCTCCCCTTATGGACACAGTGCCCCGCCGTGACCACAATCCTTTGCCGAAGCACCGAGGCCGAGCAGACAAAACTACTCCCCGTACTATCGGTGAAGAACAGCTTGCCGACCGTGCGATTTGGATAGATAGTCTCCAAGGCAGGCGGATTGACCCGCGCACTGGTGTAGTGAGTCCCGAACGACCCCGCAGCCTGCAACTCGATATCGCCGGCTTCGGACTGAATCTTGACCTGTGCCGGGTCGTAGAGACGAGCGGCAGAATCAGCGCTAGCCGTCACAGTGGGACGTTTCCCAGGGAGAGAGACGGGCGTCCCGCTCCCCTCCGCTGCTGCCTCAGGAGCGGCCGCTCTCAGATTTGCCAGTGGAAGCATCGGTTGAGCGTTCGCTAAACGTTCCGAGGTCCAATACGCAAAGGTCTCTGCCGTCTGCGCCTCAGTGGTCTCTTTACTGAGATTGAATGTCAGGGGCGCGGCCACGTTGACTGCCCGCTCATCGAATCTCTCTTCTTGCTCTTTTTCATCTTCCAACTGTTCCGTCTCATGCGCGATATCCCAGTTCCGACGTTCGGTATTCGCATCGTCTTCGAGGCTCGCGTCGTCGATTGGGTCTTCGGGGACCACGACGGACACGGGTATTCCCTCCGGCGTCCACACATTCATCATGGGAAGGATGCCAGGTTGCTCCGAAGCATCCACCGACTGGCTGGTACGGTCGGACAGGAGTGACCGGTCTGGCCGAAGCGCCGGATCTTTTTTCTGGTCCGGGGCCGACTCCTGGGGTGACGCAAGAGGCACGAAGCTCGTCGCCGGCTTCGTGAGATCGTTGAGGGATGACGGACTATCTTGTTGTGCGGGATGCGCCGTGGATGCCCCGTTCAGACTTGCGTGAGACCCCACACTCGGCGCGGGGTCGGATAGCGCTGGTCCACAGGCGGACAGTCCTATGGGAAGCGCCAGACTCAGCAACCAACCCACGCATGGCGACAGCACCGGTGGGAAATATCTCCACATACGCATACCCTTAAGAGTTTTCAGGTGATGGGGGCGAGACAGACTCTGAGGCCCAACAACATTATCCAGTGCGCGCAGTCAGTCATGACGCTAACTGACTTATAGTATCTGCATCGCTGGCTCGTCAATATCCAATACTCATGTATCAAACTTAGATGAGCATCTCATGATGCTATTCTTGCGTCGATCAGCCACCGGATGTTACGTCGTGCGAGCCAGCACTCAGTGTGGATTCTTAAGCTTGGTAGGATTCTGACCGATAGAGCTTCTGACCTCAACCAGGAACCCTCTATGACTTCGTCAAGCGCGGCCACGGAATCGGTCCTCATCGACTCAATCCGTCCTCGTCTCCATCAAAAACTCAGACCGCTCTTGGACGAATCCAGCCGCTGTCTTCCCATCTTGCAATCGACCTGTCAGCAAATCTTGAACCATATGGGTCCTCAGTCCAACGCCGTGAATCTCGCCCAGGTGATCAACCGAGATCATGGGTTGACATGCAAAGTGCTGCAAGTAGCGAATAGCATCGCCTACAGCCCGCAACAGACGATTGTGTCGGTCCCACACGCCGTCAGTTGGCTCGGGCTCGACACCGTTCGGTCCCTCGTGGCTGCGGCCCATCTTGTCGAACAACTGCAACATTGGCCGGTGCGCCAGCAGGAGTTCCGAACCTTAATCGCCAAGTCCCTGGTCTCGGCGACCTATGCCAACGAACTGGGCATGGCTATTGGCTACCCACAGCCTGGGCAGTTGTTTACCAGTGCCCTCCTCTATTCGATCGGAGACTTGGCCATCGCGTACCAAGACCCGGACCTCTTTCTCGCGCTCCAGGCTATTTCCAAGACAACCAAACGCCCGTCGGAATGCGTGCTTCAAGAGACGCGCCTCATCGGTGTGCCACGGCTCACCTTGGCCCAAGCATTGGCTCACATGTGGAAGCTACCGGATGATCTGATCGAGCTCTTCCGTCATCCAGAGGGACTTCCGATGGAACATTGGCAAAGTGATCTCCATACCTACCGAGGTATCGTCGTCGGCTCCATTCAGCTGGTCGAGGTGCTGGCCGGTCCCGCCCCGCGTACTGCTATTGAGGAAGCCAAGAAAATGCTCCAGGTCGGAAGCGGACTCTCTTCGGGCACGTTCACGGATTTAATGATTCGAGCCATGGATCGGGGGCGCCAACTTATCCGCTCAATGGGGTTGGCCATCGACTCCTCCGATGAAGCCATCTCATCACACAAGCACGATACCATAGAGTCGATCCCGCACCCGCCCCCCATCAGCCCGACGGTTAGTACCGAACAGGCAGTGGTCTCGCCGCGAGACGAACCGGCCACTCCCATTCGGACCAAGCCGCTCGAAACTCTCCAAGCCTTTCAGGACTCGCTGCAAGCAGCGAAAGATCTCAACGGCTTACTGGGAACATTCGTACAATTCCTCCATCGGGATGCCGGATTTGATCGTGTAGGCCTGGCACTTCTGAACCAGAATGATAGTGATCTGCTTGTCGGAAGACTGGTATGTGGCGTGACTCCTCCCGCACCCCACCTCCGATCCCTCTCAGGCTCGCTCAGCCGGGAGCACCGGTTTTTCCTCACGATCCTCAAGCGAGTCGATCCACTCCTAGTTCCCGACTTTTCAGATCAGATGACTGAGACTCTGAAGCAGGACTTTCTCGAGGTCTGGAAACCGACATCGGCGATCGTGGCGCCGTTGCGGGTGGGAGCGAGACCGATCGGGCTCATCTACTGCGATCGAGCCACCGGCAACCAGCCGGTGCTCCCCCAAGACTACCAAGTATTTCAGCTGTTTTTTTCCCAGACAACGCTCGGTCTGAATCGACTGGCCGGAATACTATAGTGTGCCGCCTACGAGATGGTCAGTGCCCCACAGGAAACCGTCTTCCTTCCGAATCGCATCGATGCGCACACCCACTCAATCGGAAGATTGCTGTGCTTGTATTAACGTCGGTGAAGGCCAAACAGCAAGCAAGCCGATCTCTGTTGCTGACCACCGCGCAGGTGCTGAACAGCTAGGCAGCCATGGCGTGGGGCGGGATCAGTGCCAGAGTATCGTGCAGCTGGGCACGGGCATCCGCGAGCAGTGCCGGGAGGTTGGCCGGCACAAACCGTGTGGCGGTGAGGGCATGGGGGTTGAATGGTAATGCGGCAGGCCTCCGACTCGACTCGAGTTCCTCATGGTCAGCAACGACACCGGCCAGGTGGACGATGGACGCATGGAGGGAAAATTCTCCGGCATCCTTCGGGCTCAGTTGACAGCGGACAGCCTGCTCAAGCTGCACCGGCATGCCCCAGGACCA
>JACRQB010000163.1 GCA_016222925.1 Nitrospirota bacterium
AACAGATCATGGCCGGAGGCCGTTTTCAGAGCACCAGTCCTTGCGGAGGTCAACACCTCATTAGCCGTGACCACCAATCGTCTGGTGCGAGACTTGCTTGATCAGGAGATACTCATTCAACAGCTTCGTGCATCCAAGGAGGGCGAATCCGAGACCACTGAGGCGTTGCAGCGCGAGTTGGCGGATCGAGATCATAAGATCGAGGCACTCTTGTCGAAGAAAGATTCGGCAAAGACATCAACCGACCCAGCATCGATTCAAACTCTGCAAAAACAGCTTACTGAGCGGGACAGAAAGATCGAGGAGCTTTCTGCGCAACTCGAGGCATTGAAGCGAATTGATCAGGAGATGCGGGAAAAGGTGCGCCCGATACGTCCACCATTGACGACGGTGCCCGGTCCCGAGACGACACCGTAACGAACAGCAGAAGGAATGATGATGATTATGGAGCAAGAAAATATTCTCGTAGTCGACGACGATGAGGGGTTGCTGCATTTATTGAAAATGCGGTTGTCCGCGATGGGGTTTGCCGTCACCCCCTGTACGACAGGGCAGGATGCCGTTGGTGAGGCGAAGAAAACGATGTTTAACTTGGCGATCACCGATCTGCGCCTTCGCGGCGAGGATGGGTTGGAGGTGACCGAAGAGCTACTTCGAAGTCACCCGGGGCTTCCGGTCATTATCCTGACGGCCCATGGGAGTATTCCCAATGCCGTCGAGGCGATGCAGCGGGGAGCGTTTGGGTATCTGACGAAGCCGTTTGATGATAAGGAGCTGAAAGCCACGATCGAGAAAGCACTCGCGCAACAGCGGATGAGTCGGGAGATTCAACGGCTCAAGTCGCTGGTCAAGGAACTGTACGGACTCGAAAATGTCGTGGCGCGGAGTCCGGAGATGCAACGGCTCTTTCAGCAAATCGCACAGGTGGCCGAGTCGGATGCGACCATTTTGCTGTTTGGAGCGCGTTCACGAGCGCTCATGGTGCGAAGCGCGGATTGTTTCAGATGGCCAACGGCGGCACGTTGTTTCTCGATGAGATCGGCGAGATGCCGCTGTCCATGCAGGTCAAATTATTGCGCGCCGTACAGGAACGGGAGATTCGAGAGGTGGGGGCAGAGACCTCAGTCAAAGTGGATGTTCGCATCATTGCGGCGACCAATAAGGACCTCAGTGAGGCGGTGAAGAACGGGACGTTCCGCAACGATCTCTACTATCGAATCTCAGTGGTTCCTCTGTTCATCCCACCGCTGCGGGATCGCCGGGATGATATCCCGCTGCTGGCTCAACATTTCCTCCAACTCAGTGTGAAACGGGCGAATAAGGAGGTGAAGGGATTCACACCTGCGGCGCTGCATCGATTGATGATCAATCCCTGGCCCGGCAATGTGCGCGAGTTGGAGAACGTGGTCGAGAAGGCCGTGGTGATGTCGCGGCAAGATATGCTCACGCCGGATTTGTTGCCGGCGGTCAGTGTGTCGGCTGAGTCACCACTCAAGCCACTGACGGAGGCCAAAGAAGAATTCGAGAGGACCTACTTGAAGACCGTCCTGCAATTGACGAGCGGAAATATCTCCCGTGCTGCGCAGTTTGCCGGTCGGTACCGAGCCGACTTTTATAAGATGCTGAGAAAATACGGCCTTCACCCGTCGACCACGAAGGGAAAGCCGGATTCCGAGA
This sequence comes from Nitrospirota bacterium, assembly GCA_016222925.1. Taxonomy (GTDB): domain Bacteria; phylum Nitrospirota; class Nitrospiria; order Nitrospirales; family Nitrospiraceae; genus Nitrospira_D. Next base: position 1,678 of record JACRQB010000163.1, read on the forward strand.
TGGGCGAGCTGGAACCCGAAACAAATTTGACCGAGGCCATCGTATCTCGTATAAACGTGGCTCCCTGTGATGCATCGTGCCTTTCCCATTGCACCTGGAATCTTCGCGCGCCTAGGATATTCACGACTGGTTGCCGTCCTCTGAGAAAGGAGAGATGCCTATGATGCGAGATGGGAAATCCATGATTATGCGGGCCGGAGCGTTGGTCGTGGTCGTCACCGTTGCACTATTGCCGTCGTTGGTTCTCGGCTCAGGAGGGGCGCGCCGTGACGTTGTACGTCAGGCCGCCGAAGTGGCAGCGGCTGAACATGCTGCGCCGTCGTCGCTCTCAAAGAATGCCACCATTCTCAATCGAGACGGACACGTGGTTCGCATCGGGAATAATGGGTGGACGTGCTTGCCGGATGATCTCAATACGGCAGGAACGGACTCCATCTGCATGAACGAATCATGGCGCAATTTTATGGATGCGTTGAAGAATAAGAAGAAGCCCACCTACACTCAATTCGGGGTTGCCTACATGCTTCAGGGCGACCGACCGGTGAGCAATACCGATCCGTACGCAACCGAACCGAAGCCGGGGGATGATTGGGTTGAGAAGCTTGGCGCTCACATCATGGTTCTCGTGCCTGATGTAGACACGTTGAAGAGCTTGCCGACGAGCTCAAAAAACGGCGGCCCCTGGGTCATGTGGGCGGGAACTCCCTATGCGCATGTGATGATTCCCATCGAGAGTTACCCGTCACCCTAGCAAAGCGCCAGCAGTTTACAAAACCGCTGCTCTGCCGATTGAGCTACGCCAGCCCGCTTGTGAGTTGAGTCCACACGTCGCATCGCACAGTACCAACAGGCCGGAGAACCTGTCAAGAAATCTCCCACCCGTCAGATCGCAGCCAAGTAACTGATATAACTTGCATTAGATGCCACGGGTCATTATTCTAACCCCGCATCGCAGTTCGTATTCCAAATGGTACCACGTATGAGTCAAGCCCACGTGCTCGTTGTCGATGACGACCCTGCCGTCCGGGATGTTCTGCAGGAAGTCCTGAGGCAGGAGGAGTATAGCGTCTCTACTGCCGAGGACGGTGCGGGGGCAATCCAGGCGGTGAAGGACTCGGTGATTCACATCGTGATCACTGATTTTCAGCTGCCCGATATCGATGGACTCGAGATCATCGATCGCCTGGCGAAGCTCGACGCGAAGATCATTCCCATCATGATGACCGGATTCGGTACGATTGAAACCGCGGTCCGGGCCATGAAGTCCGGCGCATTTGACTTCATTACCAAGCCGTTTGACCTTGAAACTGTGGCCGTGGTGGTTCGGAAGGCGGCAGAGTTCCTTCGGCTTCGGCAAGAAAACCATCTCTTGCGGAAGGCCGTACGCGATCAATATCGACTTGAACACCTGGTGGGCGCCAGCGAGCCGATCCAACACGTGATGGAGTTTGTCCACAAAGTTGCCGACAGCGACAGCACCGTCATGATTCAAGGCGAAAGCGGTACCGGCAAGGAGTTGGTAGCGCGGATGCTCCACTTCAATAGTCTTCGCAAGGACCGTCCGTTGGTCCCGGTGAACTGTGGCGCGATCCCGGAAAATCTGTTGGAGTCGGAACTCTTCGGGCATGAAAAAGGCGCGTTTACGGGAGCTACGCACTCACGAATGGGACGTTTTGAACTGGCAAACGGGGGGACCATCTTCCTCGATGAAATCGGCGAAATGAGCCTGCCATTACAAGTGAAAATCCTTCGAGTGTTACAAGAACGAGAATTCGAACGCGTCGGCGGAAATCGGACGATTCATGTGGATGTGCGGATCATTGCCGCGACGAATCAGGATTTGGAAACGCTGGTTGAGGAAAAGCGATTTCGTAAAGATCTGTTCTATCGGCTCAATGTGATCCCCATCGTGATTCCTCCGCTACGAGAACGGCGGAGCGATATTCCTCTCCTCATCGACCATTTCCTGACTCGCTTCAATCAGAGTAAGCACACTCAGGTGTCAGGCCTTGCCCCCGATGTGCTTCACATGTTGACCGAGTACGACTGGCCTGGCAACATTCGGGAGTTAGAGAACATGATCGAGCGATTGGTCGTGCTGAAGAAACACGGCGTCCTTTCCGTTGGAGATTTACCTGAGAAAATCTGTCGGAGGCCGTCGGCCCCCGAGCTCAAGGAGCAGTTCATCCGATTCAGTGAGGACGGCATCAATCTTTCCAGAGAGGTTGAACAGTACGAAAAACATCTCATCATGGAAGCCCTGCGCAAAGCTAACGGTGTCACCTCGCGGGCAGCGCAGTTGCTCCACTTGAACCGGACGACGTTGGTTGAAAAACTGAAACGTAAGGGGGTGGATCCACGATCTCAATTGGAAACCCTCCCGCTCTGGCCACGCTCTTCCAGTCAAAAGATTGACGACCTATCGACCTAGCCGATGCCAATCCTGACGCGATCTATCCAAGTTCTCGATTTGCCTCGATAACTCATCTGATTTCCTGAGAGTTTTCTACCTGTCTCTGGGGCATGAGCTTTGCTGATGCCCTATCGCCGTGTATCGATACCATTTACGATATCCTCGACTATTCTTCTCGATTGCCACTTGGATAGCGTTCTCTTCGCTGGCAATTGGGGCGGTTCCCTCGCAGCCTAGCCCTATTCCCTCAATCGCAGCGGTCAACGAACGAGCGACCTCGATACGGAACCCAGTACCGGTTGAAGGATTCGTACGACGGTTGCCTGATGACGGACCTCGTCAGGAAGGCCAATCGTCGGGGATTGACGGACTCGCTTGGCAAGAAGGCCGGTCTGCGTACAGGAAGAATGCATGGCCGGAGGCGCAGCGGTTCTTTGGGACGATCGTCAAGGAACATCCTGAAAGCCCGCTTGCCCCATCGGCGAAAGCGTTCTTGGTCGAGATTTTGTTGCGGGATGAGGTCACGGGGCAAACCCGATCCGAGGCGATTCAGGAGTACAAAAAACTCATTCGAGACCATCCACAATCGTCAAACGCTCGTAGAGCAGAGTGGCGGATCGCGGATTTGTATTTCGAGCAAGGCGCGTTTCAAGAAGCACAAGCGTTTTACGAGAACGCCATGGCCCATTCCGTCAATCTTCCCTTCGACGGCAATCGGGCTTTGCTGGGGCTTGGCTATACATTCATGGCCATGGGGAAATGGAGCGACGCCGAGCACGCATTTGCCAACGTGCGAAAGCGAAGTGAGGACGAGCAACTACTCCAAGGGGCGACGCTGGGATTGGCCCATGCACTGTTCAGAGAGCAGCGATTTTCTGACGCGCAGCCGATCTACAACCTCAGCTATCAACGATGGCCGCAGCTCCTGAGGGGTGATCCGTTGTCGCTTCAGCAGTATGCCGTCACTCAGGTGAAACTGCATCATGAGGCTTCCGCTCGAGAACTCATGCTGCTCTTTTATAATCTCCATCCTCGCCATGAGTATGCGTCCACGGCTCTGCTGCACGTGGCTGAGAGTTTACGAGCTGGTGCTAAACAGCCGCTTGCCGAGTTCGTCTACGCTCTGATCCCTTCGCTCTATCCGGACAGCGCGTCGGATGCGACGGCCAAACTCCGGCTCGCTGCACTTCGCGCAGAAAACCTGTTGCCGGCTGGAAGCAATTCGATTGGTCTCACGATCAGCGCCATGATCCACAATGTGCCGGTTCCGGACCAGACCGACGCCTCCTACCGATCGATGCTGGAAGCGATTGCGATTCGAGAGGTGAACAATCCAATGGGTCGCGAGGCCCTGTATTACCTTGGCAAGGGGTATGAAGACGCAGGCGACATGCATCGCGCGCTTCAAACCTACAAGGAGATTACGCGTCGAGCCACCAATAAGAACGATCTATGGGCCATCAAATCAGCAGAGCGCCTGTCTGCTCTGCTGACACCCTGGATCGAGGCGGCGATCGCATCGCGAGACGATCTGACCGTCGTCAGTCTCTTTCACAGACAGGGAGCAATGGCCGAACAGCGTTATGCGCGTTCCCCTCTGTTGCTGAGCATCGCGGAATCCCATCGGCGTCTTGGATTTTCGCCGGAAGCCGTGCGGCTGTATCAGCAGATTCTTAAATCGCACGACGATTCGGTGTTGCTCGAAGCGGCTTTGATCGGCCTTGGAGGGATCTACCTGGATCAGCGAGATCCTGAGGCCGCCAGAAAAGTGCTGGAGCGATACCGGTTTCAGTTCCCTATCGGTAAATACAACGTGGAGGTGCTGCATCTTTTGATTGAGGCCATGAGGCAACAGCGGGATCTGCAAGGGCTTCTTCATCTGTGCCGGATGTGGTTGTTGCGCCACCCGGTTCATCCTGAACGACCAACTATGTATGTAGAGTTAGCCAAGACGCTGGGAGAACTGGATAAGCTGGATGAGTCGGCCCTGGCCTACGAAGAGGCGTTCAAGGCCGGCGCGGTGCAAGCGTCCAATACACTTGTATCCTATGCCGATACGTTATCCCGATTGAATCGACATGAGCGGGCTATTACAGCCTATCAATTGGTGCTGGCCAAGAAACCGAACGTGTCTCACGCCGATTGGGCGCGGCTGCAAACAGCCAACCATTGGGCGGCATTGAAGCAATACGATCGCGCCACCGTGGCGCTGGCCGAGCTTGCGGTCACGGACGATCCAATCCTCAATCGTCTTTCAGCGTCCCTTAAAACAAGTGTGCGAGCGGTCAGTCATTCGGGGAGGCGGGAGGGGCTATGACGAGTGCTATGACCAAACATCCGGAAGAACGAGAGCTGCTGCAAGCCGCCTTCAGAAGTTTTGATGAGGCGGCTCACACGTTGCAGCAATCATACAGTGCGCTGACGACACGTGTAGAGCAGATGGATCTGGAGTTGGCACAGAGCAACGAGGCGCTGCGCCGGCAGTTGTGTGACAACGAGGCTATGCGCGTCCATCTGGACGGGATTCTTGAGTCCTTGTCTATGGGGGTGTTGGTGATGGACGACTGCGAAATGATCACTCGCAGTAATCGCGCCGCCGAGGCGCTACTTGGTGTCACAGATGACGAACTGCGGAACCGTCGTGCGTCTGAAATATTGGCGGGTGCTGGTCTTGGCGTGTGTGATCGGCCTCAACGCATCGGTCAGGCAGTCGTCTCTATTAGTCAGGTTCCACTTCACAACGATTCCGGAGAGCACTCCGGACACCTCATCCTGTTTCAGGACGTCACGCGTATTTATCAACTGGAAGAACAGTTGCAGCGCAAGGAACGACTGGCGGCCATGGGAGAGCTGATCGGTCGGATCGCCCACGAGATCAGAAATCCATTGGGCAGCGTCGAGCTCTTCGCGTCCATGCTGCAGCGAGATCTCGGCGAGCATTCGTCCGCCAAGCGCTACGCGCAACAAATCTCGCAAGCCGTCCAGTCGATGGATCGCTTACTGACTAATCTTTTGCTGTATACGCGGCCGGTTCACTTGGCTCGTGGCTGGCACTCTGCCAAATCGTTGATCGACGAATCGATCAAGTTGGCGGCCCATGCGATTACCAAGGTGCCGGTGGAAATCCGAGTGGACATCAGTCAAGAAATCCATTCGATGTGGTGTCACGACGGACAGTTGAAACAAGTGCTCGTGAATCTGGTCGTGAATGCCGTTCAGGCGATGCCGAAGGGAGGGGTTCTGGCGATCAGTCTTTGCCAGGAACCGTCGCAGACACTTGGTATATCCGCTGTTCGACTAACTGTCCGGGACTCCGGCATTGGCATCGCTCCGGCCCATCAGTCGCGCATATTCGATCCGTTTTTCTCGACGAAAGATGAGGGGACCGGCCTTGGTCTGGCGATTGTCTATTCGATTGTCGACGCGCACCAGGGACGGATCGATGTCGACAGTACAGTCGGGCAGGGCACCGCATGCTCCATTCTTCTGCCTCATCCAGCGAGTGGTGGAGATCCCCATGCGGTGCATACTCCAACGCAGAACGAGCTCGAACCCAGTCAATCCTACTCTGGTGAGCACACTATGACGTTAGTGGAGGAGTGGTCTCATGAATGACCGTGAGAAGAGCAACCCTCTGTCTGACCATGGCGACGAGAGCGAGCGCATTCTCATCGTCGATGACGACCCATCGATGCGAACTGCACTGATGGAGACCGTCAAGCGACTCGGCTATTCCGTGCAAGGGGCAGTCGATGGAATGGATGCCATTGAACGGATCGCGCATTTTCGTCCCTGGATGGTGCTGACCGATCTCAGGATGCCGCGTCTGAATGGTCTCGAATTGATCAAGGAAGTCAAAGCGCGCGCTCCTCACGCGACGATCGTGCTGATGACGGCGTATGGGGCCATCGAGACCGCCGTCGAGGCCATGAAGTTGGGCGCCAGTGAGTATCTTTTAAAACCATTCTCCATGGACTTGCTGGAGCGAGTCATCGTGAATCTCAAGTCGGGACGAGAAGTAGGGACCATCACGGGTCACTCGTCTCACCCAACTGAAAACCGGGCTCTGTTAAGCCAGGACCCGGGCATGATCAGGCTCCTAAGCACGATCGAGGGGGTGGCGGCCAGCCAGGCTACAGTCTTGATTCAAGGAGAGAGCGGCACCGGAAAAGAGCTGTTGGCCAGGTTTATCCATAATCGGAGCCCGCGGGCGCATCGGCCGTTCATCGCAGTGAATTGCGCGGCGTTACCTGACGGGCTGCTCGAGAGTGAGCTTTTTGGCCACGAGCGCGGTGCGTTCACCGGGGCATTAATCAAAAAGATCGGCAAGTTTGAGATGGCGCATATGGGCACATTGCTCCTGGACGAAATCAGTGAAATGAACCTGAGTTTGCAGGCCAAGTTACTGCGCGTATTACAGGAGCGCGAAGTCGATCGGATCGGGGGGCGCGACCCTGTTTCAGTCAATATTCGCGTGATTGCGACGACCAATCGAGCGCTCTATCGTGAAGTCGAGCAAGGACGTTTTCGAGAGGATCTGTACTACCGCCTGAACGTCTTTCCTGTCACTGTTCCGCCGTTGCGTGAACGAACGATCGATATTCCATTGCTCGCGCGTCATTTTATGAGCCAGTCGGCCACGAGGAACAACAACCGGCCAACGGATCTTTGTGGGAAATGGAGCGAGAGCTAATTTTTAAGACATTGGCACGCGTGAAAGAGAATCGTACGCATGCGGCGAAAGAGTTGGGGATCAGCATTCGTACATTACGAAATAAGCTGCGAGAGTATCGAGAAGGTGAGCGACCCTGTTCGATTACCGGAGGACCATAAGAGCGGCAAGAATTGCCGGTCGGCAAGTTTGTGCGGTGGCGGCAAGGGTCAAACGGAGGGTCATAGGCGAGGGGAGATAAAACCAATGGACGTTGCAGGAGGCCGCGCTCCTGGCTATCACTCCGGCATTCGGGCAGGCATTATGGTTGCAATGATACCGTGCAGGGGATGGAAAGGAGTCTAGAGGTATGACGATCTTTGACAAGACCATGCGACTGCTACAACGGAGTTTGGATCTTCGCAGCGCGCGACAGCGTGTGATCACCTCAAACCTAGCCAACGAAGAAACGCCGGGGTATCGCGCATCCGAATTGACCTTTATGGACCAATTGCAGTCGGCCCAGAAAGGACGTCTGCCGATCGTCATGGCGGCGACTCAGTCCCGACATTTCGGCCTGCATGGGCCGCAGGGTGTACAGGCGGTGGCGGGAAAACTCGGTGAAGTTCCGGCCGGCGATCTCCCGCTCGACGCCAACTCTGTCAATCTCGAGCTGGAGATGGCCAAATTGTCCGAGAATGCCATGCAGTACAACGCAGCGGCCACGATACTGGCCAAGAGGTTTCAGGGATTGCTGAATGTGATACGAGAAGGGAGATAACACCTAACCCGCTCGGATGGTCGAAATCGGCAAGCGGTTGACGGTTGATAGAGGAGGTTCATCATGGAAATGTCCGACAGTATGGCTGTATCGGTATCCGGTTTGGACGCCCAACGGCGACGACTCAATGTCATTGCGAGCAATCTTGCGAACGCCCAATCAACGAAAACACCGACCGGCGGTCCGTACAAGCGGCGGGATGTCGTCTTTCGCTCAACGGCGGTTCCAAGCGCATTTCATGGGGCTTTTCGACAAATCGCCGTTGGGCCGTCGGCGCATGCGCTCGAAGGGGTCTCCGTCGCTCGAGTGGTGGAAGATTCCAAGCCAGGTCAACTCATCTATGATCCTCATCATCCGGATGCCAATCCTAAAGGGTTCGTGCGTCTTCCCAATGTAAATGTCATGGAAGAAATGGTGAATATGATCGGCGCGTCGCGTGCGTACGAAGCCAATGTCCAAGCCATCAACGCCACACGTGCCATGTGGAACAAGGCACTAGAAATCGGGAGGTGATCATGAATCAGATTTACGGTCCGACATCAGGTATCGCTCCGATTCCCGATGTAGCCCCAGGCGGGTCGGCCGGAACGTCCGGCGCCTCCGGCTTCATGGATTCGCTCAAATCTGCAATCGGAAAGGTCAACGATACGCAGCTGGAAGCCGGCCGAACGGTAGGTGACCTCATGACAGGCGAGACGCAGGACCTTCACCGTACGATGGTTGCACTGCAGCAAGCAGACGTGTCGTTCCAATTGATGATGCAAATCCGGAATAAACTGGTCACCGCCTATGAAGAGATTCAACGGATGCAAGTGTAATCAATCAGGCGCGATGAAGGGACGTGACGAGCATGTTGTCCAAGTTCTCCATCAATCAGCGAATGATCATCCTTGTCGCTCTGGCTGGATCAGTGGCGGGCCTCATCGCGCTCACACTCTGGACGCAGCAGCCCGACATGCAGGTGTTGTTCACCAATCTCAGCGGCGAAGACGCGGCCGCCATCATTGATAAGCTAAAAGAGACGAAGGTGCCGTATGAAACCACCGGTGGCGGAGCGACGGTGCTGGTTCCTAGCGCCCAAGTGCACGATCTCCGATTACAACTCGCGACCCAAGGGCTTCCCCATGGAGGCGGGGTCGGCTTCGAGATTTTTGATCGTACGTCGATCGGCATGTCCGAATTTGTCCAGAAGCTCAACTATCGGCGTGCGTTACAGGGGGAGTTGGCGAGAACTATTGCGCAGTTGCCGGAAGTCGAGCGAGCGCGGGTTCATCTGGCGATTCCTGAACGACGACTCTTCGCCAATGAACAGGAGAAAGCGCGCGCATCCGTGATCGTGTCTCTTCGCAATGGCCAACAGCTGGCTCAGGCGCAGGTGCAGGGGGTCATCCATTTGGTGTCGAGCAGCGTGGAAGGCCTGCAGGCCCGCGATGTGACCGTGGTGGATGGGCACGGCCGTATGTTGTCGTCCACCATGACGGATGAAACCGCCGGGTTGAGCAATACACAACTCGAATATCAGCGGAGCATCGAAAAAGATGTGGAAACGCGTATTCAAACGATGCTGGAGCGGATTGTCGGATCCAACAAAGCCGTGGTGCGTGTGTCCAGCGTGGTGGACTTTCGCAAGGTTGAGACCACGGAGGAGCGCTACGATCCGAACAGCCAGGTCGTGAGGAGCGAACAACGAGGGCAGGAAAAGGCGAACGGCACCAACGGCGTCAGCGGCGGCGTACCGGGGGTCCAGTCGAACGTCCCGCCTGGAACAGATCAGGAGCTCCCGCAAACCAGTTCGAACAACAGTCAGACGAAAAATGAAACGGTCAACTACGAGATCAGTCGAACGGTGTCCAAAATCGTCGAGCCTGTAGGCGTCATCAAACAATTGTCCGTGGCCGTGCTGGTCGATGGGATCTATGAAACAGCCAAAACCGGTGATGGACAGTCGACGGAGACGCCGGCTGCCGCACGCAAATATATTCCACGTTCGGAAGAAGACCTCAAGCGGATTGAGGACATCGTCAAGAAAGCGATGGGCTTTTCGCCCGAACGGCAGGATCAGGTTCAAGTCGTGAATGTTCAATTCGGCGCGGAACCAGAAGAGCTGCAGAGTGCGACGGCGGAAGCCGTGGCCGAGGGTCCGAAGCCATGGTTGCCGTATCTCCGCTATGGTGTGGGAATCCTTCTGTTTACGGTGATTCTTCTGTTCGTGGTTCGTCCGTTGTTGACCATGTTGGGTTCAACGACCGAGCAACTGTCGGCCGAAGCGTCGATGGCGGCGCTGCCTGGCGCCGCCGGAACGGTGGAGGCCTCATTGGCCGGCGCGCAGGACCGGGCGCAGATTATCGACATGGCGAGAAAGAACCCCGACACGACGGCTGTGGTCGTGAAACAGTGGCTTAAGAATCCTACATAGCGTGTCACTATGGCGAAGACTCTGACGGGCGAACAAAAGGCGGCCATTCTTCTTCGTGCCATCGGAGAAGAATCAGCCGCTCAGGTCATGAAACAACTCGATCCCAAAGAAATTAAGCGGCTGGGAACATTCATGAACGGCACGGCTCAGATTTCGCGGGATGAGGAAGATGCCGTCATCTCGGATTTTCAGACTGCCAGCGCGTCCGGCGACGTTCAGTTTCAGGGAAAAGAGTTCATCAAGACGGTCCTCATCAAGGCGCTGGGTCCGGAAAAGGCGGCGCGGATCATCGAATCGATGACTCGGAAAAGCTATCCGGGGCTGGAGGCGATGAAATGGGCCGATGTGAAAACGCTGGTCCAAATGTTGAAGATCGAGCATGCGCAAACCGTGGCGGTCGTGCTTGCGCATCTTGAGAGCGATCAAGCCGGGCAGGTGCTTGCAGGGCTTCCGGAAGCGATGCGCGGAGACGTGGCGCTTCGGCTGGCCACCATGGAGGAGGTGCAGCCGGATGTCTTGGATGAACTCAGTCAAAGCATACAAGAGACACTATTGGCCAGCGCGGGAATGGGGTCGCAGAGCCTCGGGGGGCCAGAGGTCATGGCCGAAATCCTCACGCGAATGGATAAGACCAATGAGGGGGGCATTATGGTCAAGATCGCGGAGAAGAGCCAGCCGTTGGCGGATGCGATCCGGGCGCTCATGTTTGTCTTCGACGACCTGGTGAAGATCGACGATCGCGGCCTGCAGGAATTGATGAAAGAGATCAGCAAGGACGACCTTCCGTTGGCTCTTCGCGGCGCGAATCCAGAGGTGAAGGAGAAATTCTTCAAGAATATGTCGAGCCGTGCCGCGGAAATGTTGAAAGAAGATATGGAGGCGAAAGGGCCGGTGAAGGTATCCGATGTCGAGAGAGCTCAGCAGAATATTTTGAAGGTCTGCCGCAAGCTTGAGGAAGAAGGCCGGATCGTCGTCGCAGGCGCAGGGGAGGAGATGCTCTAGTGACGGGGGGAACCATCCCGGCAGTGGCCAATTCTGAGCGACGCGTTCCACGTCTTCAAGGGACAGTTTTGGTTGTTGATGCCGACGAGGGGGCCCGACATGTGCTCCGTGAGCTGCTTCAGCCTGAACGAATGTCTATTCGATTCTCAGGTTCAGGACAGGAGGCGCTTGCGATGGTCAAGCAGAAGGCGCCGGCACTGTTGATCGTCGACGTCTCACTGCCGGACCAAGATGGAATCGCAGTTCTGGAGGAGGCGCAGCGGATCGACAGTCGCATGATCGGAGTCGTGATGACGGGAGCAGCCTCGGTCGAACTTGCCGTCCGTGCGATGAGAGCCGGTTCCGTCGACTTTTTAACGAAACCATTTCAATCGGACAATGTCCTCACCACTGTTCGTCGGTTACTGGAACTCCATCGGCTGCGCGACGATCAGACGGTCTTGAAACATGTCGCGGTACGGTCCGGCGCGGTACGGCTGCAAAGCGTGCCGTTTCAAACGTTCGGGGATGACGGCGCCCTGAAA
>JACRQB010000164.1 GCA_016222925.1 Nitrospirota bacterium
GTATGACAAGCTTTCAGCACAGCATTGAGGCGCTGCGCACAAATCTTTGACCCCGTCACCATCGCCGCGACTTTTTGCTCTTCGATGACTTTCCAATCGATAAATTCTTCGATATCCGGATGGTCGAGGTCCAAACAAACCATCTTGGCGGCACGGCGCGTCGTCCCTCCAGATTTGATCGCTCCGGCGGCTCGATCCCCGATCTTCAGAAATGACATAAGACCTGAAGACTTCCCGCCGCCGGAAAGCCCTTCGCCATCCCCACGCAGTTTGGAAAAATTGGTCCCGGTCCCGGACCCATACTTAAACAACCGCGCTTCCCGAACCCAGAGATCCATAATGCCGTTTTCATTCACGAGATCGTCCTCGATTGATTGAATGAAACAGGCATGCGGTTGAGGATGTTCGAAAGCGTTGGTGGCTTTCACCACCTCGTGAGTCTTGGGATCAACGTAATAATGCCCTTGTGCCGGTCCCGATAACCCATAGGCATAATGAAGGCCGGTATTGAACCACTGGGGAGAATTGGGCGCTGCCATTTGATGCGCCAGCATGTAGCACATTTCATCGTGAAACCAACACCGACTTGCCATCTGGACCGATGGCAGGCTGCCCATTCTGATCGCGCTGCGGAACTCCGGCCTTTCGAAAGTACTTCTGGGCCAATATATCGATGGCCAGCTGCGACCATGCCTCAGGAACGTCGATATTTTCGAGCTTGAAGACAGTGGATCCGTCGGGATTGCGAATCTCCGACGAACGCTTCACAAACGTGATCCCCTCGTAGGGATTCTGCCTGCGACTGGTAAATCTTCGATCAATTTTCACGGTAGACCTCCTGCCGAGGGGAAAAGGATGTGACCCATGCCTCTGATTAGACCATATTTAAGGTACGTGAAGCTCATGTAGTTTCAATGGACAGCTACATATAGCTATCATGTTTTTTTGTCAACACCAAGTATTGTGGATCTTTGGGAAATGAGAGGAAAGGCTGTGAATAGTCGAAAGGCGAATATCCTGGCCAATTCTAGTCGCCTATCAACGGGGTTATCCACAGAAATAACCGGCGGAATCCGGCCCCGTCAGATTACCCTGGCCATTTTTTCTTTTTAGAAGGCCATTCGCCCGATCTTCAGCGTTGCTTCTTCGACGCCCTGAATGGGAATGAACCAACCGCCGAGACCGAAGACAATGACTTTCGTATCGGCCACCTGTGTTTCATACCGGCTCACTATCCCCCAGTTCTGTCGCGCTGTATTCGGCCTCACGAGTGATTCGAGAAGCTTCCGACTTTGCGACTGAAACACCTGCCGAATATATTGTTGCTCTCGAGTCGGTGTCCCCTGGTCCATTCGGTCTATCGCTTTGTTCAATTCCTGTTCAACGAAGCGTAAATAGTCGTCCATGGTCGGGTTTGACCATACCAGACCAACCGCTCCTGCAAGTGCAACAACTATCACGCTCAGACGAAGGAGACTCATGGTGTTCTGATAGAATCCTCTACCCTCGAAATTGTTCGATGACTATCGAATCGCCTCATTTGACAAACAACCGTCCGCCAATTAGCTTAGCCCAGATCCTGTCCACACAGCCTTATCGAGTCTGGAGGAGACTTATGTTCGTCTGGAGCAAGAAACTTGTCGGAGCCCTGTTAGGCATATTCACACTGCTGTTAGGAATCTTTCTCCTCCAAGGCCCGTCAGAGAGCTCGAGCGTTCTTAAGGCTCACACCACTCAGTGGATCATTTTAAACTATGCCTGCCTTCTGGTCTGGCTCTTCGTCTGGATGATCGACCAGGCGCGCGTACGCGGCAAGAATGTCTGGCTCTGGTTGGTGCCGTTTCTGTTGGCTCCGCTGCCCACGCTCATGATCTTCGTCCTCTTCCTCCAACGGCGGTTGTCTTCATAGTCACTTGGAGATCGACGAAACTGCAGGTTCCGTAACGGAAGTATGCTCGGTGGCTTTCTGCTCCGGCTCAATGGACCGTCGGATCCTCCACACCGCCCAGAGACCAGGGAGAGCAACAACCACGGTCAAGACAAAAAATTGAGTCCATCCAACCAGAGTAACAAGATTCGCCGATGGGCGGCCGGCAAATACCCTCCCCAAGGCCTCTAGCGAAGACAGTAAGGCAAATTGCGTCGCCGTATACCGAGGGTCGCAGAGCGACATCACCAACGCCACGAACGCGGCCGTGCCCATTCCCCCCGTCACATTCTCGATCACGACCGCCGCCATCAGGACTGTCGAATTCTTGCCTGCCAATGCCAATACGACGAATCCCAGATTTGAGACCGCCTGCAGGACTCCGAAGATCAACAGCGACCGTACAAGTCCCGACTTGGTCATCATGAGTCCGCCGACGAAAGCGCCCAGCAATGTGGCAAAGACCCCTAATCCCTTCACGGCGCCGACGTCCGTCGCAGAAAAACCAAGCCCTCCGATCAGAAAAGCGGTCTGGAGCGCAGAGGCAAAGGCGTCTCCAAGCTTGAAGAGAACAATTACGGCTAAGAACGGCTACCATGACGGCTGCCATGGCCAGATACGTCATTGGCCACCCGACATAGTCGGCAAGCACGAGCGCGCCGGCCCCAGAAGCTAATAGTGCGATTCGATAGCCGTTCACCCATACTGCCGCACCCAAACCGCGCTCATGCGATTGGAGCGTGTCTGTGCGATAGGCATCGAAGACAATATCCAAAGAAGCGGCCAAAAACGCGACCAGCACAGCATAGGCCGCCATCCATCCTGGGTGAATCTTTGGATTGGTGAGGGCCATCAGCCCAAGTCCGATTGCCACACAGAGTTGCGTCAGCACCATCCAGCCGCGACGCCTCCCGAACCAGGGAGGTATCACGCGATCCATCACTGGAGCCCACAGAAACTTGAGCGTATAAGGCAGGCCGACCATCGTGAAAATACCGATGGTCTTGAGGTCGACTCCTTCCACCGTAAGCCAGGCCTGTAAGGTCCCGGAGGTGAGGGCGAGTGGGAGACCGGAGGCAAAGCCCAATGGCAGCATCACGAGGATGCGGCGATTCATAAGGCTTGATAAGTCGAAGGATCCTTGTTTCATGGAAACTGACTCGCACAAACGTGAGCCGAATCGGATGGACGTACCATCAGCAGGGCAAATCGCTTCGGTTGCCATGCAGAATACCACCGCCTCGCGCCGCCTCTCAGCAGAATCACAAAACAGGCGGGGACCATCTCACTGGCTGGCACTGAAGCTAACAGGGCTGTCCGTTGAATAAACAGGGTTTGTATCGCGAGATGTCGAAGTCCGTGTTTTCCTGGTAGACCTTTTCGTTGCCATTGACCCCGTCTTGCTCAGGGTCATTCCACATAGTGTGGTTCCACCAATAGAAGAGTGGCTGGGCCTCGGTCTGATAAATAGGATTACCGTAGGTACTACGCGAATACTCCTGCACCAGCCGGGCCGAGATATAGTCGATTTGGCCGTTTCCGCGAAGCGAATACAGCATGATGAAGAGACGGGCCTCATGGTCATACAGCTCATCGACACGGGTAGCAAGATCGGGCTCGGTGGGAAGTGACTCCGTGCTCCATCCCGTCACAGGATGGCTCCAGAACAATCCTGTCAAAACAAAAACGATGAGCGGACGCAAATGCACGATCCTCACGCTCTCCCCGGCGACTCGGATGCAACCCGATCATGGGTTGTTCCGACAATTGGCTCACAATCCTTGAGATCCCCGGTCGCAAGAAGCAACCTTGCTGGAACAGGCCTAATCTCCCTATAATGCCAC
>JACRQB010000298.1 GCA_016222925.1 Nitrospirota bacterium
TACCGTGCGAAGAAGAACAGCCACGTCATCGATCTGGAGAAAGTCGGCCATTATGCGGCGGCTGACTTTTGGGAGCCGCTCCATCGCCATCGCCACGACAGCTTGTTATTGGAACCTGAAGAGTTTTATATCCTGGCCTCGAAGGAGCGCATTCGTGTGCCGGCCGGCTACGCCGCCGAAATGGTGGCCTACGAAGCGGCCTGCGGGGAGCTCCGGACTCACTATGCGGGATTTTTCGACCCTGGATTCGGATATGGATCGAAGGGAGAGATCACCGGCACACAAGTTGTGCTGGAAGTTCGCCCACACGACGTGCCATTCTTGATCCATGACGGACAGACCTTCTTCAAGGTCGTCTATGACAGGATGATGGGAATGCCGACACAGCTTTATGGATTTTCGTTGGGATCTTCCTATCAACGACAAACCTTATCACTCAGTAAGCATTTTAAAGTCTAGCCATGGCTCCATCCGATCTACCATCGCCTCACAACGAATCGCTCCACCCAGCACGCCAGACCGAACCGGAAGAGCAGGGGACGGGAAACGAGCATCAGATCCACGTCATCGGCTTGATGGTCGGAACCGCGCTGATGTTTATCGGCTTTCTCAATGTGTTTCTATCCATCAGCGGCGGCTTTGAAATCAACATTGTCCCCTTTCTTATCTATTTTGGCGGACTGGCGATATGGGCCAATGCCGCCATTGAAACGCCGACCTTCCGGTATGGAGTCATGGCCCTTGCAATCACCTTAGCCTTGGGCCTTTTTCAGTATGGAGAAGTTCTGTTTTGGCACAAGCAGGTCCTCTTCTGGGTCACCATCATCATCGTGATGTACTTCATGTTCGTCGAGCCCAAGAAACCCACAACGTGATCTCTGATGGCGATTACTGTCGTCATTCCAACCTTAAACGAAGAAAAGAACCTTCCACGAACTCTTGCGTGCCTATCGACGGCTGCCCTGAGGGAGATCATCATCGTTGACGGCGGCAGCACCGACAGCACCGCCAGCCTCGCGGAGGAATTTTGCGCCCGTACGCTCAATGCCCGCATCATCACGTCGTCACGAGGGCGCGCGCGCCAGATGAACGAAGGGGCAAAAGCCAGCCGGGGGGAGATCTTACTCTTCCTGCATGCTGACACCCAGTTGCCGGCACAAGCCGGACCGATCATAGAATTAGCCTTGAGCAAGCACCCCTCAGCTGTGGGGGGGCGTTTCAACGTCCGATTCGACAATCCCTCGGTTTGGAGCCGAGTCATCAGCTCCTTTATGAATCGCCGATCGCGCTTGACGGGCATCGCGACCGGCGACCAAGCTCTCTTTGTCCGCCGCCACGTGTTCGAACGGCTCGGAGGCTTTTCCGAGATTCCGCTGATGGAAGACATCGAATTCAGCAGTCGGCTGCAGCAAGCGGGTCGAACGGTGGCGCTCCGCGACGCTGTCGTCACCTCCTTTCGGCGGTGGGATACACAGGGCCCGCTGAGAACCATTCTCTTGATGTGGGCCCTACGCTTCCTGTACTGGACAGGAGTCAGCCCGCACCGGCTCAAGAACTTTTACGCCACGATCCGATGAAACCAACAACCCTTCACCCTTCACCGCTCACGCCTCACCAGACAGCCCTGGTGATCTTTGCCAAAGCGCCGATCCCTGGCCAGGTCAAAACACGCCTCTGCCCGCCGCTTACTCCTGATGAAGCGGCCACGCTCCATGGGAGCTTCGTCCTCGACACTCTGGAGCGAACACAAACCGCTGTCGTAAAACTGAAACTGCCGCTCGATCGCTATCTGGCCTGCGCTCCATCTGCGACACATGTCTTCTTCAAGATTATGGAAGAGCGGCAGGGTGTGAAGCTGATCGATCAAGTCGGCGACGACCTCGGTGGGCGCATGCGCCAAGCCTTTGGAACGCTGTTCGCGCGAGGATACCGACAGGTCGTCCTCATTGGGACGGATGTGCCGACGCTTCCGCTCGACCATTTCAAAC
Organism: Nitrospirota bacterium; assembly: GCA_016222925.1. Taxonomy (GTDB): domain Bacteria; phylum Nitrospirota; class Nitrospiria; order Nitrospirales; family Nitrospiraceae; genus Nitrospira_D. The sequence goes on from JACRQB010000298.1 coordinate 1,989, forward strand.
AGGCCCTCGCCTCACTGGAGAACCATGATCTCGTGCTCGGTCCAGCGTTGGACGGAGGCTACTATCTGATCGGCCTCAAGCGGATGGCACCGGCGCTCTTCGCCGACATTCCATGGTCGACCGATCAAGTACTGAGACTCACTCAGGAGAAAGCACTCAAGATCGGACTCAAGGCTTCCTTGATTCCCCCGTGGCGCGACGTTGATACCTTGGCCGATCTAGAAGCCCTCCTTGA